>RECE01000062.1 GCA_007694165.1 Bacteroidota bacterium | reverse complement strand
CCTTTTATAATCTTACAAATGTATTAGATTTGGAAAATACAAACATAAGAGGTTAAATGAATATTTAAAATAAGGTTTCCGCCTGGATAAAACAAGTTTAAGTGTTTTTCCAAATGTGTCAAAGTAGGATTAGAAATCTATAATAAATAACTCTTTGAAAAAATTCGAGCCCTCAAATTTGTGTTATTCAGAACAAATCTCATTAAACATACGTTTGTATTATGCTTTTTTATTACTTTTGCTTTCGCTAAACAAACATTGCATACTTTCCTTGTGAATTAAACAGAAAAATTAACAAAACAAACAATCATGAGAAGATTTTTTATCAATTTGCTGATGGCAGTGGTATTATACCCTTCATTATCACTGGCCGGTGGGATAGTTACCAATACTAACCAAAGTGCATCATTTATCAGAAAGCCTGTACAGGATGCAGTCATCGATGCAACAGGGACTTACTACAACCCTGCCGGTCTTGTTTTCCTTGAAGAAGGATTTCATTTATCGCTGAGTAACCAGACCATTTCACAAACCAGAACCATTACCAGTACATTTCCCGGCATGGCAAGAACTGAGTTCGAAGGTGGTGTAAGCGCACCCCTGTTTCCCACTGTTTATGCAGTTTATAAAACAGGCGACCTTGCATTTTCTTTTGGGGTTAACCCTATTGGCGGTGGAGGAAGTGCCACTTTTGATGACGGACTTCCTTCTTTTGAACAGCAGGTAGCTGTGCTGCCCCCCATGCTTTCGGCAGCAGGCATTGGAACCACCCAATATAGCATGAATGCTGCTTTTGATGGCAGTTCGCTCAACTGGGGCATTCAGGTAAATGCCTCTTATGCCATCAATGAAATGATTGGAGTAAGTGCCGGTGTGCGTTATGTAATAGCCAACAACAGCTATACCGGTCATTTGAGAGACGTTCGCATCAACCCCATGCACCCGCTTAATGCAGAAGGGCCCGGCAATATGATTTCTGCACCCGTATTTTTCTCGACATTGTCAGCCGCAGCAGGCGGAGCCGCGCAGAGCATGCAGCCCATCATTGATGGTGGTGGTGGAATCTTTACGCTTGATCAACTTGTCAATGCCGGTTTTCTTACTCCCGCAGAGGCAGCCCAGCTTGCAGGAGGCTTAGGTGCTTCATACAATACCAGCATGACTGCAGCCCAGGTACAAGAGGCATACAATGCTAATGCAGCTCTTATGGGTGGCTATGCCCAGGCAACCTCCGATATGCAACTGGATGCAAGCCAGAGCGGAAGCGGTATTGTACCTGTTGTGGGCTTAAATATTAAGTTTTCTGATGATTTCAATGTAGCCCTCAAATATGAGCATAAGGCATCCATTACTATGACCAATTCAACCACCATTGACGATGTGGGCATGTACCCCGATGGCCTAGAAGTGGCAGCGGATATGCCCGCAATGCTTGCCGTGGGTGCGAGCTACAGGGTATTACCCCAGCTCAGAATCTCCGGTGGTGTTCATTATTATTTTGACAAATCAGCTGATTACGGAAAGTCATTGCCCAATGACGAAGTTATCGATAATAACTTCTGGGAAGCAGCTTTCGGCTTTGAATATGCGCTCAACAGAAGCTTGATACTCAGTGCCGGATACCTGCGCACTCAAACCGGGGTAAATGACAAGTATCATAGTGATTTGAGCCACAGCTTAAGTACCAATTCTATTGGTGGTGGAGCAAAATACATGATCAACCCCAATCTCGGAATCAATGTGGGAGTAATGTCTACCATGTATGAGGCCCATACCAAATCTTTCACCATGCAAAACATCAGCTACAACGAAAACTATGACCGTGTGGCACTGACTTTTGCCATTGGCGTAGATGTGAAGTTTTAATAAGAACAGTTTGAATGCTCTAAAAAACCGGGTTGCTGTGACTTAACCAGCATCCCGGTTTTTTCTGTAGAGCAATTATTCAACAGGAATTAAAATTCATTCAAAACCCTTTTTGATGGGGAGTGAGACTTAACATTCATGCTACCCATGACAAATAATCCTGGAGTCTGCAACTATTCCTGCGGTATTCTTAAAAACATATCTTTTGAGTATTCACAAGCTACTTTTTGTATCTGAACATTCTGACCAAAACCTTCCCTGAAAAATATACGTTAAACACATCATTAAAAATATCCTATGCCGAAACTTTTCTATAATTTTGTGCATCAAATATTATGCGTGAAACTTTACAAAAAGAATCTGCATTCAAGTATACC
This sequence comes from Bacteroidota bacterium, assembly GCA_007694165.1. Classification (GTDB taxonomy): domain Bacteria; phylum Bacteroidota; class Bacteroidia; order Bacteroidales; family UBA7960; genus SKVR01. The sequence goes on along the minus strand of RECE01000062.1, from coordinate 2,499 downwards.
ATCGCACTTAAACTATCAGGAAATTGTTAACAAGAAATAGCTCTGCCATGAGACACATTGTATGGTTAATTTTGGGAGTAATCCTTTTTAGTACATCAGCCCGGGCCATAGGATATCACCCATCGTTAAGCGGCATGCAGAGCAGCGGCATGGGTTCTCTTTATTCAGGGCTTAGTATCAGCCCTGAGGCAGTATGGTTAAACCCGGCAGCCTTATCTGCAATGGATTCCAGGTACAGTCTGAGTATGGGGCTAAACTTTTCTCAGAGTTTTACGAAATTTCAGAATTCTGCACCATCTATCTACCAGGCCAACAGCGATAACTCCGTATTTCTCCCCTATCACATTTACTTTTCTGCATCCCTAAACGAAAGAATCAGTATTGGCTTTGCCTTCAACAATCCTTTTGCCAGCCAGATTAAATGGCAGGAAGAAAACTGGATTGGCCGTTTTCTTGTCAAGGAATCGGAATACCTGGTTACGGTATATCAACCTACGATTGCCTATGCCATTACAGATAACTTGCATATAGGAGCCGGATTAATCATTGCAAAGGCCGGCATGCGTTTTAAAAAGGCAATTCCTTACAGAGATTCCAACAGGGAAGGATCAGTTGAAATAACAGATAATGCGCTACAATATGGAGTAAATGCCGGCATTTTCCTGCAACCCATCGAAAAGGTGAAAATAGGCTTGAGTTTCAGGTCGCGTTTGCAGTTTCAGTTCAACAACTCCAATGCCCAATTCAATGTACCTGGATCGCTGCAGCCATTTTTCCCGGAGAGTGTTACTGCGGCCTCAAATGCTTCTACCCCTGCGTTATTAGATCTTACAGGCAGTTATCAACTCGCTGAAAACACAATACTTAATGCCGGTATAGCCTTCGTTTTTAAAAGAACAACCGGAGATAACAATTTCCTTTTCACGGAAAACAACACATACCTTACAAACATCAACACCCTGCATACAGAAAGAAATGGTGTGATTTTGCGTTTGGGAACAGAGTATGGCTTCACCGATTTTCTATTTTTCAGGGCAGGAATGTATTATCAATCAGCCACTGCTGATAATGATTTCTTTTTCCCGGCTAACCCTGATCTGAATCGGCTGGCTTTTACAGCAGGAGGATCTTTCCTTCCAGCCCCGGGCCTTTCTATCGGCCTGAGCGTTGTTTATTCAGCAGGGCTGGAGAAAAGTGCCACATATATGCCTGCCAATTTCGCCGGGAATTATAAATCTTCTTCTTTTATACCGGGTATAGGATTAAGTTATGCACTTTAATTTACTTACAAGATATGAATAACCGATACCTGACATTGCTGATCCTATTTCTGTCTGCTGTATCCTGCGAACCGGAAATCAGTGAGTTCAAACCAGGATCGGGCAATGCCGACTTTTCTGTTTTTGTTACCATCGGAGATTCGCAAACAGCAGGTTTTGCCAACAATGAACTATATAAATCAGGCCAGATTGTTTCCTTTGCGAATATTATTTCAAGACAATTGCTGCACGTTGGAGGGGGAGAATTTAAGCAACCATTAATGAGAGATGAACTTGGTTTTGGAAATAAATTAAGTTTGGGATTTGTGGCAGATTGTTATGGCGATTCATTGCTTTTGCCTGTGCCATCAGGCGGAATACCAGATGAAACCAATACCTCAAATATCTTTGCCGAAGAAGGCCCTTTTCATAACCTGGGTGTTCCCGGCGCAAAAATTCTGCACCTTCAGGCTCCGGTTAATTCTACCGGTAATCCCTTTTACAGTTATTTTGCAAGATTTGCCAGCGCTCCATCAACAAGTGTCCTGCTAGATGCCATGAGCCTCAATGCAACCTTCTTCTCTTTGTGGATTGGAACATCTGACATCCTGGATTATGCAATGACGGGTGGAACAGGCAATCCGGTAATTGATACTCATGAGTTCAGTACCCTGTATCACAGTGTTTTGATGACGCTCACATCTGGCAATGCAGCAGGAATAGTTGCCAATATTCCCAATGTATTGAATGCTCCGTTTTTTTTCCATATTCCGCCTTCAGGTATCTGGGTTGAGGACACTCTTTCTCCCTCAGGCAAAAGAATGCTGGAAGAAAATGAAATTGTTTTACTTCGTGCTGAGGAAAGAATCAAATGCGATGGATGGGGAACAGAAGCAATCCCTCTTCCTGAAAGCTTTTACCTGTCCAAATCTCAGGTTATGCTAATCAAGGAAAGAACGGCCCAATTCAACACCGTTATCAAACAGACAGCCTCTGAATTCAACCTCTCTTTTCTTGATATGTATTCCCTTTTCGAAAATACAACAGATGGAATTACTTTTGACGGAATAACTTTTACAAATACATTTATTTCGGGTGGTCTTTATTCTCTGGATGGCATCTCTCTAACCCGCAGGGGAAATGCAATTGTTGCCAACGCCTTTATAGAAGCCATCAACAAAAAATACGATTCAACAATTCCCATGATTAGCATTACACAGTTTCAAGGCATTGAATATCC
>RECE01000063.1 GCA_007694165.1 Bacteroidota bacterium | reverse complement strand
AATCCAGCAATTCAACATTCTAAAATCAACATTCTAAAATCAACATTCTAAAATCTAAAATCAGCATTCTAAAATCTAAAATCTACAATCTAAAATCTGCATTCTTTCCTCCCGTCTCTGCTGAAAATTTCCAATAGTATTTCACCGTGTAAAATTCAGTGTATAACGTAAAAAACACTATGCGGTATAGCGTATTTTTACCCTGACAAAGAAATGCAATTTTTGATGGCCGTGCAGGCAGATGATTATTTCAAAGACAAAAGGTAACTGATTTACTATCAATTGATAAAGCTTAATTCCGGGATGCCTGCAACAGGGTTGGGAAAACAGAAAACATTCAAACATAAAAACTATAAAAGATGAAGCTCTCTTTACGTTCTGCAATTTTTGCCGCTTTTTTCCTGATAAGTGCGCAGCTGGTTCATTCACAATATTCCCCCGAGGCATTGCGACCCGGTGAAATTACAACCGAGGTATCTGCCATTGCAGATTTGCGCCAGGATGAGAACCTTCTCTGGTATGAGGATTTTGACGGCGGACTGCCCGAAGGCTGGATCAATGAAAATGCCAATGATTTTTGTGCTTTTACCCATACCTACCAGGGACCCCAGGGGCCATACTCTGTCGGGATGCCCCCTTTGAATTCGGTAACAGCCCACAACGGTTTCATGATTCTGGATTCGGATCTTTGTACTTCACAAAACGGAAGCGGGTTGCTTACCAACGCCTGGTTGCAGACTCCCCCCATTGATATTCCTGCAGAAGGGAACCTGATGCTGAACTTTACACACAATTTCCGGTATTGTTGTTCGCCGCAACAAACGCAGATCATGGCAGAAGTCAGCACCAACGGCACCGACTGGACAAGCTTTGATGTGAGAAACGGTTATGCCCCCAACAATACAAGCCCCAACCCGCTTTATAAGGCCATTGATATTACGGATATTACCCAGGGTGCATCCCAGGTATGGATTCGTTTTCGCAAGACAGGAGCTTCTCATTACTGGTGGATGATTGATGACGTAGCCCTGATGTCGTTTGTAGATAACGATCTGGAGATAGTGAATGCCAGCAACAACGCTGGTTATGCGCAGATACCCGCCGGACAGCAGCAGCCTTATGCATTTGCAGCGAGGGTAAGAAATGCCGGGGGAAAACCTCAAACCAACGTGCAGCTTACCACCACCGTAAACGATTATCTTTTCCATTTTTCACAAACTTTGCCGGTCATTCAACCCGGACAAATTGTTGACTTTGCAGCAGACGAAACTTTTCTGGCACCCGGCAGGGGAACTTACCAGGTGAAGTTTACTGTTGATCAGGACCAGCAAGATATGGTTCCCGAAAATAACCAGACTTCCTTTGCTTTCCAGGTAACCGATACTACCTATTCCCGCACCGGTGAGACATTGCCGGAAGGCTTGTCCGCAGCATCTTCGGCAAATGAGGTGTTTGTCGTGGGCAACCGGTATGAAATTTTTGATAGCATAGAGCTGACATCTGTTTCTTTTCTGCTGGACCCTGCTACTGATAACGGTGCAGAGGTGTATGCAAAAATTTATGTGCTGGTTGAGGGTGTTTTTACCGAGGTGGCTTCCTCCGGGGCTTTTATTTATGGCGAAGATGTCGACAAGGAAAATGAACCAGAGCCTGTAGTAATGCATTTTGAAGAAGCATTGCTTCTTGAACCCGGACAATATGTGGCGGCGCTGTATGCCCCGGCGCAGGAATTTACAGTTGCACTGGCCACGGTCATCACTCATTTTCAGCCTGATGGTGCATCATGGATATGGACAGAAGGGCAGTGGGCCGGATTTTCCGATGCTACCCCCATCATTGATATGCATTTTGGCAGCAACCAGGCAGAATGCAGCCCCCACTATTATTTTGATGTTACCGCCAGCCTGTGCGGCACCGCTTCAGGGGCCATCGAGGTATTGCCCCTTACCGGTTTCGGACCTTATACCTATGCATGGGCAGATTTTCCGGATGCAGAAACTGCTTTGCTGGAAAACCTTTTGGCCGGAGCCTATGAAGTTACCATTACAGATGCATACAACTGCGAAAGCACACACACTGTTGAGGTTTTCGACGAAGAAATCAGCGTGGAGTATTCCATGAGTCCTGCCCTTTGTGGATTGGGAGGTTCGCTGGAACTGTTTCCCCTGAATGGTGCAGAACCTTTCACCTATGTGTGGGCTTTTGACACCAGTCTTGAGGGACCTGTGGCCGGAAATCTGGAACCAGGAATTTATCGTGTTACCGTAATTGATACCAATGAATGTGAAGTGGTTCTCAATCTTGAAGTAGAAAATATTGCCACCCTACCGGTGTCGGTTCTTTCTTCTGATGCTTTTTGTGGTTCGGAAAGTGGTACCATAACTTTGCAGCCCGAAGGGGGAGAGGCTCCTTTTACTTACCAGTGGAATGATTTTGCCGGAAGCAATGAGGCTGCCCAGCAGAACCTGACTCCCGGCACGTATATGTTTACCGTAACCGATAGCAACGATTGTGCATTTACCGGTTCAGCAACTGTGGCCATTGATGTATACGAACTGCAGCCGGCCCTCGAAAGAGAACACGCAAGCTGCGGACTGGACAATGGATTTGCTTCCATCGAACTGCTCAACGGTCAGGAGCCATTTGTGTTTGAATGGTCCACCGGACATACAGAACCACAAGCCGGTGAGCTTGCTCCCGGGGTTTACCAGGTGGAAGTGACCGACGATTTTGGTTGTGTAGGTGCGATTACCTTTGAAATAGAGAATTTTGGCCAGATGCCCCAGATTACATGGGAAACAATCAATGCCGAAGGCTGCGGACAAGAAACCGGCACCATTACTATCATGCCGGCTGAAGAAGGGATGCAGTACATTTACACACTGCTGACAGATAATGATGACAACGGCGATGACAACGGCGATGACGATGGTGACGAAAACGGTGACGGTGATGAAGGTGGCGAAGATAAAGCCGATACTCAGGGTTTCCTGCTGGAAAATCTTGCTGCCGGACAATACCTCATCAGTATCCTCAATGAAGACGGCTGTGAATTGATCATGGCAGTAAACGTAAGTGATGAGGGGTCTCCTGATATCACTGCCGCAATAAACAATGTAACCTGCCATGGTTTTGGAGATGGTTCTGTTGTGCTAACCCTTGAAAATGCTGTTGCCCCGGAATTTCTGTGGGACGATGCCCTGGAAAGCACCACTTCTCACCTGGGCGGACTTACTGCCGGAATCTATACTGTATGGGTTACGGACGGAGACTGCCTGGCTGTTAAGAGTTATTCGGTGAATCAACCCAGTCTGCTGCAAGCCAGCGCGGCCATAAATCATATTGTGTGTGCCAACGAAGAAATGGGCAGCATCCACCTTACCACACAGGGGGGCACCTCGCCCTATACCTACATCTGGAGCACCGGCGACAGTGTAAAGGATTTACTGGATGTTCCGGCCGGCGAGTATTCGGTTACTGTGAGAGATTTTCATGAGTGTGTGTTTCAGGCCGCATATACCCTTCAGGGCAATCCGCCGCTGGAAGTTAATGCTACCATCAACAATCCCGGCGAAGGACAGAACAACGGTTCCATCATCCTGGCAGTTACGGGAGGAGTCCCAAATTATACTTTCAACTGGTCGCACGGAGCGCAGTCATCTGTCGTTACAAACCTTGCCGCAGGAACCTATACCGTAATCATCACCGATGCCGAAGGGTGTGAAGTAGAGGAAACCTACATGGTGGGTGCTGTGAATACCGAAAACATCCTGGTGGCTGAAACAACAATGGAAATCTTTCCGAACCCCGCCGGTCAATTGCTCAATGTAAGGCTACACAGGGGAAAAGATTATTCCGGCAATTCCATCAAGGTGGAAGTTATGAATATTCTGGGCTCCACAGTTATGGAACTTCAGGTTTCTGACTATCTGGCCGGAAACAACATCAGTTTGGATGTTCATCATTTAGATAATGGAGTGTATGTTCTTCGTCTCAGCTCAGCCAACCAAACCTGGCAGGGACGTTTTGTCAAAAAATAACCGGGTCTTTTGCAATCAGGTTAATTGGTGTATCTTTGCCTGAATTAAAATTCACAGCATGATACCCCGCGAAACCATTAGCCTGATGCAAAAGGAACTTCAGCTGGAGTGGCGTCAAAAGCATGCCCTGGGAGGCATCCTGCTCTACCTGGTTTCTACCATCTTTATCTGCTACCTGGCTTTTGAGGGAGCCATGACGGCCCAGACCTGGAATGCCCTGTTCTGGATCATCATGGCTTTCGCTTCTATCAACCTGGTGCTGAAAAGCTTCAGCGACGAAACCGCAGGACGAAAACTCTACCTGTATTGCCTGGCATCTCCTGCTTCGGTGATTTTTTCCAAGATATTTATCAATACCCTGGTGATGTTTGCTATGGGGATACTGGGATACCTGCTCTTCACGGTGTTTATGGGAAGCATGGTCCAGAATCCTGCTGCCTGGTGGCTGGTATTGCTTGCCGGGGTGGCCGGTTTTGCTGCCATCCTCACCATGGTGTCGGCCATTGCCGGACAAACCAAAAACAACTTTACCCTGATGGCGGTGCTGGGATTCCCCCTGATTCTGCCTATGATCCTGCTGCTTATCAGAGCATCGGCCGCTGCTATCGGTGGCTCACCCCTGGCCACTGTACTGCCCGATATGCTGGTGATTTTGCTGCTGATTTCAATTGCTTTAACATTGTCGGGTATTTTGTTTCCTTATCTTTGGAGGGAATAGTTTTTT
>RECE01000143.1 GCA_007694165.1 Bacteroidota bacterium | reverse complement strand
TATCCGCATCGTTCCAGTTACCTGTAGCTACTGAGTTTTTCCCGAAGCGGAGAACGCCGGAGATGTTGTTATCTTCCTCCCACAATCCACCTCTTTCTTCATCAGGTCCAGCATCAATCCCACCATAATAAAAATCTCCACTGTCTCCCAATTGAAATCGTGAAGCGTAATAATATGATCCAGAGCTGAGAGCAAGGTCAGCGGCATTAAACAGATATTCGTGCCGATTCTGACCTGAAACCTTCAAATTAAAACCCGCGTCAAACCAACTTTCTGATGGCCATAAAGCAGGATCAGAATTTTCGTCATTAAAGCCTATCCATGCTTGTACCTGAGGATGTTCTAAAGACTGATTAGTAATTCCAGGAATTTCCACTCGCGAATAAATAAAATACTCATCCATCTCTGGCATAATTGTGCCCTCTGGAGGCCACTGAAGATTAACCCAAAAAATGTCTAATCCCGCTGATTCAGTCCTAAGGTTATTAAAGTACAGGTTTCTTTTACCATCGCTATCTATATCCCCACCCGTATAAAGACGAAAACCACCCAATGTTTGTCCGGGAATGTTGGTACTCCATACTTCTGTCCAATCTGCATTCACACTACTGCCGGTTACTTCAACTTCCAGATTGTTGCTGTTTTGTGTTACCTCAAATCGCAAAATAATGTCGGAATAATATGAAAAACCAGCGCCTCCATAGCCATCATTTGAAATATTGAAATTCCATATTTCATCTGCCGAATCAAATCCATTTTGATTGAAAAAGGAAATCCCTCTGGCACCATCTCTCCACTGAGCTGCTATTTCAATAGAAAAAGTATAACCTTCACCCCAGTATACCAACGCTCTTTGAGCATTGGAAAATTGACCTGAATGTCCATACATACCAAATGATTGACCATCGGAATTAATATCACCATGTTCATATTCGGTGCTAGAACCAATAAAATGTCCGGAACTCCCTCCATCATTCCATAAATCCCAAGGTCCAAAACCATACCCTTCATTGGTTCCATTTCCCCATGAACTATAATTTGATGCATCATCCTGCCCAATGATTATTTGAGCATTGGCATTTACCTGGAAGAAAGCAATTAATAATATAACGATGAGTTTTCTTCTCCCTGATAAGGAGCACCAAAAATTAGTAAGTATCCATTTTTCCATAAACATCCTTTTTAACCTAATATTCAAATACAGTTGAATAAGCCGGAAGAATCCCCAGCAAAAGGGGGAGAGATTCTGCTTAAAGCAACGAACAATTAAAATCAGGCAAAGCTCAACAGGCAGGGCCTGCGGCTATGCCCCTGACGGGGGAGGATATTAACAAATAACGCAAACCTGTGGGCTTGCCAATCTGTCAAAAACGGTTATCGGATACGTTACTTAAATATAGCGAAATGCAAAGCAAAAAACAACTGTTTAGAAAAATTGTTTAAGGATGGAAATTATAAGGAGAAAAGCCCAGGGAAAGCTACTTTCTCTTGAATATCCGTTCGCGGATACCGATTCCCTTGGGCTGTATAGGGATGCCAAAATAGCCTTCCTTTACGGTCTTCACCTCTTCGATGGTATAAAAGGCATGGGGGTTGTATTGGTTAATGGCACTGATTACCTTTTGCATATTTTTCCGTTTGATGATGGTGAAAAGGATTTTCACCTGGGTACCCATGGCTCCCAGTGCATCGATTTGGGTTACCCCAAAGCCCTGATCTTTCAGATGGACAATCAGGGCTGTAGTATCTTTTTTGGGAACTATCCGGATGAGCACTGTACCCAGCGAAAGCCGTTCCTCGATGAGAATTCCGATGTAGTTGCCCATGGCAAAGCCTGCTCCGTAGGCAATGTACGACATGGGATTGCCAAGATGTTTCATCACCTGAGCCACTGCCAGCAGCCAGATAATGACCTCAAAAAATCCAAAAAAGGGAGCAATATTTTTCATCCCCTTGGAAACGAAAATCACCCTGAGGGTGCCAATGCTCTGATCGAGGATTCGGGAGAAAAAAATCAAAAAAGGGAGGATAACCCATGCCCACCACCAGGACTCCATCAATGCTTCCATCGCAGGGAAAATTTAATTTATCATTAGAAAAAAAGAATGAGCAAAATTAGGGCAAATAACCATGGCAACAAAACAGGGTAAACATTACCCAAAAACGTATTCCTGCCTGAGGGTGTAATTTCGTGATGGTCCGCGACCGGCGCCGTGAATAAAGACATCTGAAGAGAGCAACAATTGATTTTCATCATAATTGCGGTTTACCCGGCTTACCAGTTCCCCATTGCGGTCAAATTCTTCCTGGCTTACGATATTGCCTGCTTCGTCGTAGGTAAAGTTAACCGTGTGTTTCTTGCTGTGTGTTTCTTCCACCGCCTGCACCAACTGCCCTTTTTCATTTTCCTTCATTACCGTCTTTTCCATCAGCTTTCCGGCATCGTTGTATAGCAGTGTTTCTTTTCTGTTTCCCGAAGGGTAATACTCTATCACCTTACGGTTGGATAAGCCTTCCGAACCATCGTATTCATGAACTTCAACGGGGTTTCCCTTTTCATCATAGGTCACCTTTCTTTCAGAAAGAATTTCACCTTCTTCGTTTTTGAGCGTATAGCGTGTTAAATTTCCGCTTTCATAATCAAACTCTTCAACACTCTCTGTATCCCCGTCAGGATCAACGGTTACTTTTTTGCTTACCAGCCCCTGGTCATTGTAGCTATAGGTAACTGTATCAAAAGAACCATCCATATAGTGGCGCAGCTCCTTTGCAATACGACCTTTTTCATCGGGTTCGTAGGTTTTGTGTTCTGCCACGAAGCCATCATCTTCCTTCATGAGCTCTTCGCACAAAAACCCGTTGTTGTCATATCCAAAAACATACTCCTGCGTAACATTACCATCGGCATCGTAATGAATTTCCGACATCACTTTGTCTTTATCGCTGTATACGGTTTTTGAAAACAGATACTCGCGCTCATCCAGCTGATTGTCGGCTGCAGATTTCAACAATACTTCCTTCTTATATACCAAAGATTCTTTAATCCGGGGTTTCGACATAAAACTCAATTTTAATATTCTTAGACTCATTTTTTACACAACCCGCAGCAATCAACGAATTTAATTCACTGAAAACCAATGCGGGTATTAGTTTTTTTAACTAAAGGGCAAAGATACGTATTCTGAAAATAACTCTAAATTTACCGCGTCAATTCTTAAAACTATTTAGTGCCCGAAAGAGAACTACCAATTTTTCCAATCCAATCATCACTTAACACTAACATTCGATGTTTAAAAAACTTACTTTCTATGGTGTATTATCAATTGCGCTCCTGCTTATGACACAATGCACACAGGAACGCCCCCTTCAATATCCTGAGACCAGGATGGACGACATTGCCGATACCTATTTCGGAATAGAGGTTGCCGATCCCTATCGCTGGCTTGAGGATGACAACTCAGCAGAAACCAAGGCCTGGGTTACAGCCCAGAACGAAGTAACCTTCGGGTACCTGGAGAACATCCCTTTCCGCAGTAAAATCAACGATCGCCTCACAGATTTGTGGAATTACGAACGCTACAGCACTCCATGGAAAAAAGGCGATTACTACTTTTACTACAAGAATGACGGTATGCAAAACCAGAGTGTTTTGTATGTACGAGAAGGCCTTGAGGGCGAATCACGCGTTTTGCTCGATCCCAACGCTATGTCGGAAGAAGGGATTATTTCCATTGGAAGACTTGGAATTTCCAATGACTCCAAATATCTGGCCTACAGCACTTCCAAAGGAGGTTCTGACTGGAATGAGATTTTCGTGTTGGAGATTGCCACCGGTAAAATCCTTGAGGACCACATAAGATGGGTTAAGTTCAGCAATATTGCCTGGAAAGGAGAAGGGTTCTATTACAGCCGATATGACGAACCCGCCTCCGGTGAAGAGCTATCAGCAGCCAACGAGTTCCACAAAGTGTATTACCACAAGCTGGGCACATCTCAGGAGCATGACCGGTTGGTTTACTGGAATCCCAATCATCCGAGAAGAAATTACGGGGTTGCCACCACAGATGACGAACGTTTTGTAATTCTCAGCGAATCGCAGAGCACCATGGGAAATGCATTGTATGTAAAAGACAACACAAAACCGGGAGCTGATTTCGTAAAAATCATTGATGGTTTCGAATACAGCAACAATGTAATAGACCATATTGATGGCAAACTGCTGGTTATGACCAACCATTCGGCCCCCATGAACAGGGTGGTTCTGATTGATCCTGCCCGTCCGGCACCCTCTGACTGGAAAGAGATTATTCCTGAATCCGGAAATGTTCTCCGGGGAAGTTCCCTGATCGGTGGTAAAATCATTTCTACCTATTTGCAGGATGCCCACAGCAAAGCATACATCCACGCTATGGACGGCACCAAAGAAGCTGAAGTTGAGTTGCCCGCGCTGGGTTCTTTGGGAGGATTCAGCGGCAACAAAGACGAGAATACTGCATTCTTTTCCTTCTCCTCATTCAACTTCCCCTCTACCGTTTTCAAATTCGATGTCAATACCAATTCATACGAAGAGTATTTTGCCCCTGAACTGGATTTCACCCCTGAAGATTATGAAATCAGGCAGGTGTTTTACAGCAGCAAAGATGGCACGCAAGTGCCCATGTTTATCGTGCACAAGAAAGGGCTTAAGCTCAACGGTCAGAACCCCACATTGCTTTATGGATATGGAGGTTTCGACGTGAGCCTTACGCCCGGCTTCAGCCTTTCAAGGCTCATTTTGCTCGAAAACGGCGGTGTATATGTAATGGCCAACCTGCGTGGGGGTGGTGAATACGGCAAAGCATGGCACGATGCAGGCCGTCAGCTCAACAGGCAAAACGTGTTTGATGATTTTATTGCCGCAGCTGAGTACCTGATTGAGGAAGGGTATACCTCACCGGAAAAACTGGCCATCCAGGGTGGTTCCAATGGTGGACTTCTGGTAGGTGCAGCCATGGCGCAACGTCCGGAGCTGTTCAAGGTTGCATTCCCGGCAGTAGGTGTGCTGGATATGCTTCGCTACCATCTTTTCACTATCGGATGGGCATGGGCCGATGATTACGGCACCAGCGAAGAGGAAGTACATTTCCACAACCTTTACTCTTATTCTCCGCTGCACAACCTGGAGCAAGGGGTCAACTACCCTGCTACTCTTATCACTACCGCCGATCACGACGACAGGGTAGTGCCTGCACACAGTTTTAAATTTGCTGCAGAATTGCAGCGCCGTCACGAAGGCAACAACCCTGTGCTCATCCGCATTGACGTAGATGCAGGACACGGCGCAGGAAAACCCATCTCAAAGGTAATTGAAGAACAAACCGACATCTGGTCATTTATGTTTTACAACATGGGAGTCAAACCCAGGTATTAAAACAGAATGCAAATGATAAAGAAAAGGGCTGTCAGCATATTACTGACAGCCCTTTTGATTTGCTTTATCAAGTGTAGTTACCTTACAATGGTCATTTCCTCAATCAAATGACCTGCACCGGCAAACTTGTCAATGACAAACAGAATGTATCGCGCATCCACATTGATACAACGCTGCATCTGATGTTCAAAAAGGATATCTCCGCTCATGGCTTCCCAGTTTCCATCGAATGCAAGACCGATAAGATTGCCTTGTCCGTCGAGCACAGGACTGCCTGAGTTGCCTCCGGTAATGTCGTTATTGGAAATAAAGTTAACAATCAAGGTTTCATTGCTGCTGTATTCGGCATAATCTGCTGCCAGATAGAGTTGGGTTAACTTATCAGGAACCACAAACTCATGATGGTTAGGATCTTCTTTTTCCATTACCCCTTCCAGGGTGGTGACATAGTCAAAATACACTGCATCAGAAGGCCAGTAACCGCGAACTGAGCCAAAGGTGAAGCGCATGGTGCCGTTGGCATCAGGATAAAACATCCCTTCGGGATCCATTTCCCTGAGTCCGCGAATAAACAAACGCCTGGCTTTCTCCAGGGTTTCGTTGTATTCGGCCATCTGGCTCCTAACCTCAGAAACCTTGCTATTCAGTGACATTGCCATACGGAATGCCCAGTCATTTTGCAGGGTTTTCAGCCTGGGCTTGTCAAGAAACTGCTCCAGGGCAGCGGGTGAAGCAAAAACAGACTTCTTGTATACCTCATCGGCAAACCGATTAAAATCCCCTTTGAATTTACGGATGACTTCATTGAAAATGTCGGGTCTAAGGTGTGCAGGCACATTCAGATAATAGGTCTGCATCATTGCAGCCCATAATTGCTTATCTACCTCCATATTGTAGTTTCTGTAAAATCTTTCCATAAAGCTTCTCAACCTCTGGGTTTCCTTTTCAATTTCTTCAGAGGATGCTTTGTCTTTCAAAAGGGTTTCAAGTTGCCCATATACACCTGCCATTCTTACCAAATCGGGTCCTGTAGCAATGGCTTCGCTGTGTATATAGTTAAAGGATTGAAAACTTTCAAATCCTTTATAAGCCCTGGCAAACATATCCATCACTTCGCCGTATTGATCCCTGCGTGAGGGATTCTGCGACACCCAGTTTACAAAATCCTCTTCGGTCACTTTCTTGGAATGGGCAACATTGTTGCGCTCCAGGGAATTGCTCATCCCTATAAAATTTTTCCAGTAATTGGAAATTCCTGATTGACGCGAAGCATACATGATTCTTATTTCATCGCTTTCGGCCATGGCCGCCTCAATAATATCGAGTTTCTGGCGACGAATATCAATGCGAATGGGGAGCTCTGTATTGAGTTTGTAATCAATTCCATAAGAAGTAAGATACCTGTCAGTTGAACCGGGAAATCCCAGCACCATGGCAAAGTCTCCTTCTTCCAATCCTCTGAGCGATACCGGAAGATGGTGTTTGGGTTGCAGAGGGACATTATCCTGATGGTATTCTGAAGGAGTGCCATCGGGCGCAGTATACACCCTGAAGAGGGCGAAGTCGCCGGTATGGCGCGGCCACATCCAGTTATCAGTATCTCCGCCAAACTTGCCGATAGACGAAGGGGGTGTCCCCACCAGCCTTACATCATCAAAACGCTCATACGTAAAAAGGTAAAACTCATTCCCTGCAAACATAGGTCTTACATTGGCAGTGTAATGGCTTCCTTCTGTTGCGTCTTTCACAAGTTTTTCTGATAGGTCCCTGATAATGCGGTTTCTTTCTTCCAGTTTCATGTCATCGTTAAGCACCTCGTCAAACGCTTCAGATACATCATTTACAGCTACCAGAAACCTGACGAAAAGGCCCGGATTGGGCAACTCTTCTTCCATGGTCATGGCCCAGAATCCATCAGTAAGGATGTCGTTTTCCGGTGTACTGTGGTACTGAATTCTTCCATATCCGCAGTGGTGATTGGTAAGCAATAATCCTTGCGAAGAGATTATTTCTCCTGTACATCCGCCACCAAAACTTACAATGGCATCTTTAATGCTTGACTCATTGAAACTAAAGATTTGCTCCCGGGTCAATTCCAGGCCCATCTCTTGCATTTGCTCATAAAGCATGTCATTGATCATAAAGGGAAGCCACATCCCCTCATCTGCTTTTCCCGGGCGCGTAAGGGCCACAAGGAAAACAAACAGCAAAATTGTTGTTTTTCTTATCATTTTATGTTTCGATTAAAAAATTGAGATAAATAAAAAGGGTGCATATTCAGAGGTAGCTTTCACCCCTGGTAATCTTGATATCGTTGACAAATTTTCTTATTTGTTGCTCCTGGCTTTTATGACAAATAAGCAGGGAATTTTCATATTCCGAGACGATGAAATCTTTCAACCCCTGCATCACCACAAGCTTGTCATCAGGAACATTTACTATACAACCCGATGAGTCGTACACTATGACATTCTCACCACTGATGGCATTGCTTTCCTTGTCTTTGTCCATGGCATCGAACAAAGATCCCCATGTACCCAAATCCGACCAGCCAAAATCAGAGATAAAAACATGTACATTATCGGCCTTTTCCATGATGGCATAGTCGATAGATATGCTCTTGCATGCCGGATAGGCATGATCAATATAAGCTTCTTCTTCGGGGGTATTGTATAATCCTTTGGCTTTTTGAAACACGTAACTGATTTCGGGCTGAAATTTTTCGAATGCATCAATGATTGCCTGTGAAGACCAGATAAAAATACCACTGTTCCACAAAAAGTCACCACTCTGCAAAAAGGAGCGGGCCAGTTCCTCATTGGGTTTCTCTGTAAAAGTTTTCACCTTTCTGAGCAGGTCATGGTTTTTGAAGCGTTTTTCGGCCACATACTGGATATAGCCGTATCCGGTATCGGGCCGGGAGGGTTTGATGCCCAGGGTATAAAAGTTATCCGAATTTGCAGCTTCCTGCAATGCAGCACTAATGATATCACAAAAAACATCTTCCTTAAGAATAATATGGTCGGAAGGGGCTACCACCATGGAAGCATTGGGATTGAGTGCGTGGATTTT
This sequence comes from Bacteroidota bacterium, assembly GCA_007694165.1. Taxonomy (GTDB): domain Bacteria; phylum Bacteroidota; class Bacteroidia; order Bacteroidales; family UBA7960; genus SKVR01. The sequence continues at coordinate 12,610 of RECE01000143.1, read as the reverse complement.
ATGTGCTGCATAAGCAATGCAGGGGGCCGTATTTTTACGGGCAGGTTCGCAAATAACCTGGTGTTCACCAATACCCTCGAGCTGAGAAAGGACCAGTTCACGATAAATTTTGTTGGTAACAATATAGATGTTCTCCTTGTTGCATACACTCAGAAACCTTTCATAGGTTTGCTGTATCAAGGTTTTCCCTGTACCCAGGATATCAATAAACTGCTTGGGACGACTTACTTTGCTCATGGGCCAGAAACGTTCTCCTACGCCACCGGCCATTATCACTGCATAGTTATTGTTGTTCATCAGTATTTTACTTTAGTTTAAAATTAAATAATGTCTTCTTCATTTACAGGTTTTATCACTGCCATGGGATGAAACAGGTAGCGACGTTTGTTAGTCAGGCAAAAACACCTGTATCTTTTCCTGAGTTTTTCTTCCTTTTTAAAGAATCTGCCATTGGCTGCCATAAAATAGGTATCAGCAGGAATATCCTCAATGGTTATTTCGCTGGCAAGCCTTTCATCCAGCGATTTCAAATTCTTCCACAAAACGGGGTCTGCGGCAAAAGTGGCCTTCACATTATCAGCAAATGCTGCCAGGGGTATTTTAAGATTTTCCGGAATATATCCCAGATATATGGAGTGTTTTAACATGCTGCCAAACTCCTGCTTCCATTGTAACCCATGGGGATTGACACGTTTGCCGTATCGGTTCCAGATAATCAGATGGGCCATTTCATGAAGAAACACAAGATACAAAAGATGTTTTCCCAGGTTACCGTTAACAGTAATCCTGTGATTAAGATTTTGAACGGGAGGACGATAGTCACCTAATTTGGAAACCCTTTCACGGGTTATCTTTAACTGCACAGCGTGTTTTTTCAGCATGGAAGAAACCTGTTCGATGGTTTCCTGCGGAAAGTATTGCAGAAGGATTTGTTTATGCTGTGGGTTCATCAAAGTCAACTATTTCAGAATCAAAACCAGCATCCTCCATGCTCCATTGGGGACAATCGCATTTGCGTCCGCGCAAAACCGAACAGGAAGAAAGCACAAAAAAAAGTAGAAACAAAACCGGCACTACCCGGATTTTCCATTTAAAATGCATACAAGAATCTGATTTCTGAATAATTATTGCGCTGCTAATAACGCTTTACAAACCTACATATTTTTTTTCTAAATCCAAGTAAAAGACCATTGGGTTCGTTCAGGAATTAATCCCAGGGGCCAAGAGAGGGAATCTTTAACAAACCCCTGAAAACAGTGGGCAAAAAATCTCTTTACACGGCAATAGTTCAAGGGCAACTCTTCAGTTTTATCTGTTAAAAATACATATCAAAAAGACAGCCAACAAATTAAAGAGCCAAAATATGTGTAAATTCGCATGATATTTAATACTGCTAATTCACCCTATGAATCATTTTAACCCGCTTGCATGCAGCTTTTTCACCACATAGGCAGTTATCTGATGTTACTGGTAACCATCTTGCGCCGCCCGCAAAATGCTAAGATTTACCGGCAAAAGATTATTATAGAAATGGACAACCTGGGGCTGCAAAGTCTCGGAATCGTTGCCATCATTTCTGTTTTTATGGGTGCCGTGGTTACCATTCAAACGGCCTTCAATACCGAACACCCACTTCTTCCCATATATGCTGTGGGATTTGCCACACGACAATCTATCATCCTGGAGTTTTCTCCTACCATCATCAGCCTTATCCTTGCCGGCAAAGTAGGTTCGCGCATTGCATCAGAAATTGGCACCATGCGCGTAACAGAACAAATTGACGCACTGGAGGTCATGGGAATCAACTCTGCAGGATACCTGATTTTGCCTAAAATAGTTGCCAGCATGATAGTTAACCCCATGCTTATTATCATCAGCATTTTCCTGGGTGTGTTTGGTGGATGGCTTGCCTCATATATTACAGACGTTGTTCCACTAAGCCATTTTACTTACGGTATATTGTTTGAATTTTCGCAATACGACGTTTTTTATGCATTGATAAAAACGGTGGTTTTTGCCTTTCTTATCGCCTCCATATCCGGATATTTCGGATATATCACCAAAGGGGGTGCTCTTGAGGTAGGACATTCAAGCACCAAGGCAGTGGTTTTCAGCAGCATTTATATCATTATATTCAACCTTATTCTTACCCAAATACTTCTTGTATGATACAAACCAAAAACCTCAAAAAAGCTTTCGAGGGGTTACAGGTCCTCAAGGGAGTAAACACTACATTTGAGAAAGGTAAGACCAGTCTCATCATAGGACAAAGTGGCTCAGGCAAAACAGTTTTTATGAAATGCCTTGTAGGGTTGCTGGAGCCGGATGAGGGAGGAGTGCATTATGATGATATGAACTTTACACGAATGTCGCCCCGGCAAAGAACCCGTGTAAGAAAAAAAATGGGTATGCTTTTCCAGGGCAGTGCATTGTTCGACTCACTGACAGTGGAAGAGAACGTAATATTCCCCCTGGAAATGTTCAACAAAGACATGACCAAAAAGGAAAAGCTGGATCGGGCCCATTTTTGCCTGGACAGGGTCAACATCCTCAATGCCAATAATCTTTTTCCGGCTGAAATCAGTGGTGGGATGAAAAAACGCGTAGCCATTGCCCGGGCCATTGCCAACAGTCCGGATTACCTTTTCTGCGATGAGCCCAATTCGGGCCTTGACCCCCAGACAGCCATTGTTATTGACAAACTTATCAGTGAAATCACCAAAGAGTTTAACATTACCACGGTCGTCAATACCCACGACATGAACAGTGTTATGGAGATTGGAGACCATGTTGTGTTTTTATACAAAGGAGACCTTTGGTGGGAAGGCAGTTCAGAAGAAATTCTCACTTCGCAGAACAAAGAGGTAGAGAATTTTGTATATGCTACTGAACTCATGCTCAAATTAAAATCAGGCTAAAAGCAAATCCTTCATTTCGTTCTTTTTTCGTAATTTTGCAACCTCAATTTACCCGGTATGTTTCTTTTTGTAAAGCTTTTTAGAGAAAGTGCTCTTTTTGCCTGGGGCAGCGTAGTATCCAACAAATTGCGTACAATCCTCACTCTGCTGGGTATCACCATAGGAATATTTGCCATCATTAGTGTGTTCAGTGTTGTGGATGCACTGGAAAGGCAAATCCGTACTTCCATTTCATCGCTGGGCGACAATGTAATCTACATTCAAAAATGGCCCTGGGAATTCAGTGCCGATTTTGCCTGGTGGAGATATATGAACAGACCTACACCACGACCAACAGAAACCGATGAAATACTCAGACGTACCCATGTTGTTGGTGCTGTAGTTTTTACAGCCTCCACCTCCCGGACAGTAGAACATTTAAACCGAAGCATCGAACGGGTCAGCATTCTCACTGCCTCTCACGATTACGACAAAGTCCGGGCCTTTGAGCTGCAAAGCGGGAGATACTTCTCACCCACAGAGTCAGCCGCCGGCCGCAATGTTGCCCTCATTGGCAATGAAATAGCAGCAGGGTTATTTGACACTGCGGACCCAATCGGAAAGACTATCAAAGTATTTGGGAGGAACCTCGAGGTAATAGGAGTATTCGAACGAGAAGGAGACGACACCTTTGGAAACAGTCATGATGAGCTGGTACTGGTTCCGCTCTCCTTTATCAGCTCTTTTATAGATGTAAGCAGCGACAGGTACAATCCTGCCATACTCGCTATGGGAAAAGAAAATTTCAGCAATGAGGAACTTATCGATGAGCTCAGGGGAGCTATGCGCTCCATAAGGCGCATCAAACCTGCTGCCGATGATAATTTTGCACTGAATCAGACAAGCCTGCTCTCCAGGCAATTCGACGGAGTATTTGCCATCATTAAGCTTGCCGGCTGGATAATCGGTGGATTTTCCATACTCGTGGGTGGTTTTGGTATTGCCAACATCATGTTCGTATCTGTGAAAGAACGAACCACTATAATTGGCATACAAAAAGCACTGGGAGCCAAAAACTATTTTATTCTCATACAGTTTTTGTCGGAAGCTGTTTTGCTTAGTTTGATGGGGGGAGCCATAGGGCTGCTTTTGGTTTTTTCAGGCACCTGGCTGGCTTCCAATGTGTTCAACATGGACGTGATGCTTCAAATGAAAAACGTACTGCTGGGAGTGAATGTCTCAGTAATTATAGGCCTGGTTGCAGGATTTATTCCTGCATGGTCGGCTGCAAAGCTCAATCCTGTAGATGCAATCAGGGCCAATACATAAAAGGAAATCAATTATTTAAATTTTAATACATATCCCGAAAGGAAAAAAATGGAACAGAAAAAAGTTATTCTTGTTATTATGGATGGTTGGGGCCAGGGAAAAGGTGATCAGTCAGACCTTATTTCAAAATCCAACGTGCCTTTTACCCGCAGTCTCAGTGACAAAGCTGCTTACAACACCATAAAAACCTCAGGAGAGGATGTAGGATTGCCAGAAGGACAGATGGGCAACTCCGAAGTAGGCCACCTCAATATCGGGGCAGGAAGAGTGGTGTACCAGGACCTTGTAAAAATATCCAAAGCCATAAAAGACGGTAGCTTTCATAAAAATGAAGTGCTGACAGAAGCTTTCAGCTACGCTAAAAAAGAAGGGAAGAAAGTACACCTTCTCGGACTGGTTTCTGACGGCGGAGTACACTCAGCCATGGACCATCTGTTTGGCTTGTGTGATGTGGCCAAAGAACATGACTTCCAGGATCTATACATCCATGCATTTACCGATGGCAGAGATACTGACCCCAAAAGCGGGCTGAAATTTATCGGGCAGCTGGAGGATCATCTGAAAAAATCGGCAGGCACCATTGCCACCGTTTGCGGAAGATACTATGCCATGGACCGCGACAAGCGCTGGGAGCGCGTGAAGATTGCTTACGATATGCTGGTAAATGGTGACGGAGAGCAGTTTGACAATGCTTCAAATGCCATTAAGGCATCCTATGATGAAGATGTAACCGATGAGTTTATCAAACCCAAAGTAATTACCTACGGTAAGAATAAGCCCACAGCTACCATTGCTGAGGGCGATGTGGTTATTTGTTTCAACTTCCGTACCGACCGCCTGAGGGAAATTACCGTTGTGCTGACCCAAAAAGACATGCCTGAGCACAACATGAAAACCATGCCCCTGCATTACCTCACCATGGCCAAATATGACGAATCATTTAAAAATGTTAAAATCATTTACGACAAGGATGACCTGAAGAACACCATGGGCGAGATACTGGAAAACCATGGAAAAACCCAGCTTCGCATTGCGGAAACAGAGAAATATCCCCATGTAACATTTTTCTTTAGCGGCGGACGCGAAACGGTATTCAAGGGAGAGGAACGCCTGATGGTCTCTTCACCCAAGGTGGCTACTTACGACCTGCAGCCCGAGATGAGTGCTCCCGAAGTAAAAGACATGGTAGTTGCCGAAATCAAAAAACAAAAGTTTGACTTTATCTGCCTCAACTTTGCCAATGCTGACATGGTAGGGCACACGGGCGTTGCTGAAGCCATTCAAAAAGCAGTGGAAACGGTTGATGCCTGCGTAAAGGAAGTAACTGAAACGGCTGTTGAGAACGGCTATACAGTGCTGATTACATCCGACCACGGCAATGCAGACTTTGCATTCAACGAAGATGGATCGCCCAACACAGCCCATACTACCAATCCTGTCCCCCTGTGGTTGCTTGACAAAGATTACAAGAAACTCAAAGATGACGGGAGGCTGGCAGACCTGGCGCCTACAATCCTGCACATTATGGGACTTAAAGCTCCTGAAGAGATGAAAGGAAATGTGCTGGTAGAATAAACCAGTAATATTTGCAATCCATAAAAAAAGGTCGCCCGTGAGCGACCTTTTTTTATGGATTTATGGATTCCTTACTCTTTAAGTCTTTCTACCAATCTCTTCATCATGGGAAGCATGGTTTTAGGGTTGGTGCTGGTAAGCAGGTTGCCGTCTTCTACCCAGTCTTTACCTTCATAAATGGCGCCCGCATTGAGCAGGTCATCTTTGATGGCCATAAAACCGGTTACATTGCGACCTTTGACTATGCCGGCAGAAATCATCAGCCACGGGCCATGGCAAATGGAGGCAATCAGCTTGCCCGCAGCGTCATGCTTTTTAACAAAACCAACTATCCCCGCATCCCTGCGCCACATATCCGGGGCATATCCACCGGGGATGATCACCGCATCAAACACTTCATCTTTCACCTCTGCAAAACTTTTGTCAGGCATAAAACTCTGGCCTCCCTTTCCCTGATACACTTTTTTTTCCGGTGCAACAGAAACAACATCGAAACCTTCTTCCTTCAACCTCAGATAGGGATATTGAAATTCAGAATCTTCGACCATCTTCTCCAAAAAAACGATTACTTTTTTCATTGTTTTTATTTTTTAAGGTTTTTATTTTTGATTTGAACCATCATGAAAATGCGTGTATCCTATACAACAGCTTACCTTCTTAAATTGTTGTATTGTGACTTTCACAAATCCAATGTTGCCTTTTAGTTTTCGGCAATCATCATTCATTGAATCTTTTCTGGTATATTTCCAAAAATCAAATTACTTTTATGCGCTCATTCCGCAAAGGTTTACGGGAAAACAATATTAGAAAAAAAGGAAATTTACTTAAAAAATGTAATGTATGCTGGACATTCAAAAAAGACTCTCTAATAGTTTTTATGCCATGCTCGCCCTTCCCGCCACGGCAATGGGATTTGCACTGGCAGTGCAAATTGCGGCTCTGAGCTGGATACTAAGAACCGAATTTGGTTTTGAAATATTTGAAATAGGTATTGTATGGGCTACCGGACCCATTGCGGGTATTTTTGGCCAGGTGATCATTGGGGTAATAAGTGATAATGTCTGGGTTTGGAATGGCCGAAGAAGACCTTTTATTTTATTTGGAGGCACCCTGGCTGCCCTCATGCTCCTGAGTCTTCCCAATATTGGTCTTATTTCCAGCTTCTTTGGAATTACCAACATCCTGGTTGTGGCTGTACTGGTTTCTCTCACACTTGATCTTTCCATCAACGTAAGCTTCAACCCCACGCGGTCTATTATAGCAGATGTAACTCCCGAAGGGCGTCCACGCACAAAAGGGTATACATGGATGCAAACAGTATCTGGTTTTTTTGGTGTTCTTGCCTATGTGGTTAGTGCCACTTTGGGCAATTACACGCTGCTCTATGGCGGGGCTGTTCTTGTTATCATTTTTTCTATCATCCCTACCCTGTTAATAAAAGAGCCACGGTATATTACCGGCAAAGATGAAGGCCCACTGGGACGACTTGACCCGCTATTGGCCGGAACCATATCTATCCTCATTCCTGGTTCAGGGCATTGGTATGCCAAAGACCTGAAAAAAGGGTTCCTTTTGCTACTCATCACAGCAGCCCTTTACACCGCAGCTGTTTTACTTATGGGAAATATTATCCCTTCTGTATTTCTTTTTATTGCAGCAGCCTCGGTGCATATATATACCATTGTGGATGCTTTCAATCATGTGGGACGAACCAACCGCAAAAACAAGGAACTGGCAGCTATTCTTGACAATGACAAAACGGAATGGGGGCAGTTATTCAGATTGTATTTCGCCCATGGTTTTTCCTGGTTGGGAGTGCAGGCTATGTTTGTGTATATCATTTTCTTTCTCGAAGATCAGTTGGTACCCCTTGGATTTGAGAATACCGAAGTAATGATAGGAGTATCATTTGCTGTACTCAATACCGTTGGATTTTTACTCCCCGCCCTGGTATTTGAACCCCTTTCTGCGAGAATCGGACGTGTAAAAATCCATACCATTGCCATTGCTATAATGGCCATTTCCTATTTTGCCATGGGCTTTATGGTAAAAACCCCCACAACCCTGTATGTATTAATGGCCTTTGCCGGAGTTGGCTGGGGAGCTATTGTCAGCCTTCCTTTTGCCATCATGTCTGAAAACGTTGACCGCAACCGCATGGGCTTCTTTATGGGCGTATTTAATCTCTCAGTAGTGATACCTCATCTGGTTGTGAGCTTTGTCTTCAGTCTCATCATTATGCAATTTAAAAGCCAGAACCTTATATTTATTTTATGCGGAGTTATGTTAGCCATATCTGCCATATTCTGGTTATTTGTCAGAGAGAAACAAGTGGGTGATCTGGACCTGAGAAAACCCAAATCTGAATTATAATCATCAATTGATTAATAGTTTTTCTTTGTATACCTTTACAGGCTAAATGGTTATCATTGCTGACAGGCCAAAAAAGGCCCTTCGCAGCGATCTTGTTTATAAAAAGTTGAGAAATATACTGGATGCTTAAACCCTTGAATTATGGAACCTGAAAACGGAGAAGAGCTTGTATTGGGCGGCAAGGAATATAAAACCATAAAGATCAACAACACAATATGGATGGCAGAAAACTTGTCATTGCTGGTAAAGGACAGCTGGTTTTATAATGACAATGCACTGTATGGAGCCACTTTTGGCAGGCTTTACACCTGGCAGGCAGCCATTGAGGCCTGCCCGGAGGGATGGAGGTTGCCAACACTCGAAGACTGGAGCGAAATGCTGCATGTCCTGGGCGGAGAAGAAAAGGCTTGCTCTGCGCTTAAACCGGGAGGTACAAGTGGTTTTGATGCTTTGTTTGCAGGTTACAGAACCCTGAAAGGTGATTTTTTGAGCATTGAAAGAGCAGCAGATTTCTGGACATCCACCGAAGCAGGAGATTCCAATGCCTGGTTATTCTACATCATATTCAAGAAAGAAAAGGTTTTTCGCATCATTGATGACAAGAGATGCGGTTTTTCAGTACGATATATCAAAGAATGATTTGTTTGCGACTGGGATAAATAAAAATTGGGTGTATATTCACGGTTTTTCAAGGGTCAAATCCAATGGTAGCATGCAACTGATTATTTGAGGGTTGTTTTTACAAAATGTCATAATCCACGCAGGTAGGATGTAATTTACCTGCTTTTTCAACGACCAATAATTCAGTAAATCAAGGCACGGTGCAAGAAAACGATTTTATCCGTACCATAGAGTTACACAGGGGAATCATTTTCAAGGTGTGCAAAATGTATTGCCCCCAGGAGGATGATTGTCAGGATTTATATCAGGACATCGTGGCCCAGCTTTGGAAAGCATGGGGGGGATTCAGGGGAGATGCAAAAATCAGTACATGGATTTACCGTATAGCACTAAATACGGCCATTTCGGGTTTCAGGAAGCAAAAGCGCAACCCCCTCACCAATTCGGTGGACACCCAGGATGTGGAACTGGCGCAGGAGGACGGGAGAAAAAAGAAAGAAGATCTTGAAATGCTGCACCTGGCAATTGGCATGTTGTCAGAGGTGGAGAAAGCAATGGTGATGCTCTACCTGGAAGACGTATCTTATGAAGAGATCTCCTCCATCATGGGTATCACCCAAAACAATGTGAGAGTAAAAATGCTTCGCATAAGGGAAAAATTAAAAAACATAATGACAAATCCTTGAGTTTACCATGGATGAACTGAATGAACTTAAGAAAATGTGGGATAGCTCTTTTGAAGAGCAAAACAGCGGCATGGACCAAAAAACACTGCTAAAAATCATGCAGAGCAAATCATCCGGCCCCGTTGACAAGCTGAAAAAGAGCCTGTACCTGGAAATAGGCACCATTTTGCTGGTGTTGCCTTTCCTGGTATACATAATGTTTGTTTTACCACAATCTTATTTTGTCCTCAATACACTGGCGCTAATTATCCTGTTTGTCATAGTCCTTGTTTATTACTTCGTAAACCTGAGAAAAATCACCCGACTTTGGAACCAGAGCCAGCAAAACCTGCGACAATCGCTTGAAAGCACGCTTCTACTGCTGCGTTTCTTTCGAAAAACTTACTATTATATCAACATTGCTCTGTTTCCATTGGGCATTTATTTTGGCTATATCATTGGTTTTGGGCTGGGTTCGGGAGGAAAAAAAGTTTCCTCGCTGCTGTTTTTCCAGACACTCCCATTGTACCTGAATATATTGCTATACATCGCCATTGCTGCAGCTGCATTTGGTTTGTTTCTGTTGTTCCTGCATTTTTATGTAAAAAAACTTTATGATGTTCACATCAAAAAGCTGGAAATCAATTATGCTGAGTTAACCGAAAACGAAAATGCCCAAACAACCTAAAACTCCAAATGTTACTTTTGCAGTGATTATAAAAAACAAGCACTTGTAATATTACTGTCACACCTATGATTCTCCTATGTTTTTAAAGCTTATATCTCATTCGTACAAAATGTTCCGGCGTTCGGAACTATTTGAAAAAAGCTTATTTGTAATAATTCTTATTTCCATTTTTGCTTTCTTTATTTTTTCCCAGCTGCAACTTGCCGGACGGATGCTCCCCACATTGCTTCAGGAACATTTCCCACAAAAAGCACCGGCAGAGTGGGTCTATGGATTGCTGATTCCCATTTTGGCCCTTGACTTCCTGGTGCGGTTTTTCTTCCAGCCATTGCCCGCCCAGCACGTAAGGCCCTACCTGCATCTTCCCATAAAAGCGCGGATACTCTCACTCTACCGCATGTTTCGCTCATGGTTGCATCCCATCAATTTATACCTGCCTGTGTTTTTCTATTATTTTATCAGGATGACCATCAATCCTGAAACAAGCAGCCAGGGTTCGGGGATGATTGGAATAATCCTTTTTGTGGCTATCAATCAGGGGCTGTTGATGTGGACAAAAGCATACGCCGGCAACAAACTTAAAGTTATTTTACCTGTAGCCCTGATTCTTGCGGGTTTTGGCCTGGCCTGGAATTTTTACCAGGAAGCATTGATGCAGTTCTCTCTTGACTTGTTCCTGGGATTTGTTTATAACGATATACAAGCCTTTGCGCCCGTGGTTGCCCTGGTGGTGCTGCTCCATTTCATGGCCTACCGGCAAATGAAAAGAGGTTTTTACCAGGTGTTTGAAAACAGTGCCCCTTCAACCGCTGTTACTTCAGGCAGTTTACCCGAAAGGCTGCTGGCGTCCGTTCCAGTTTATGGTCAGCTTTGGTTGCTGGAGTGGCAGCTGGCATCACGAAGCAAAAGGAGCCAATTCAACTTTTTCGGTATGATACCCATGGCCGTTGCCTTCTCCATATTTTTAGTGCTATGGGGTGGTGCCCAACCCGAAACATACATTGTAATAATCTTAATGATCGCCGGCAGCTATGGTGGATTTCATCTGCAGCACGCTTTTTCATGGGAAAGCCACTTTTTTGATTTCCTTGCAACCCGCAATATTGAACTAAAAACTTTTATAAAAGCCAAGTTTTATTTTTACCTCACCTATGCCGCACTGCAACTTGCGATCATCTCTCCTTTCCTGTTGTGGCGCAACACAGATTTGGCCTTTCTGTTTGCCGGGATGTTTTTCTATGCAACCGGCTTTGGATTTTTCTTTTACCTGCGCACCGGTGTAGGCAACTCCACACGGCTGGATGCCAACGGTAAAAGTTCGTTTAACATGGAAGGTGTTACGGGCATAAAATTTATGCAGGTGATGGTGCTTTTTCTTTCTGTCCTTCCGTTTATTATCATTGGATATTTTCTGCCAATTCAACATGGAACCGCAATTCTGCTGGGGCTGACCGGCCTTTTATTTATTCTTACCCACAACTTGTGGATCAAAGGAATTGCGCGCAAATTTGAAAACAGAAAATACGTCAAACTCAATTTATACCGTCAAAAATAAACCCCTTATGCATATCAGAATAGACCAGCTTACCAAAGAATACAATGGAAATCTTGCCCTTGACATTCCTACCCTGGAAATAAATCCGGGCGAACTTGTGGGTATTGTTGGCAACAATGGGGCAGGAAAAACAACCCTGCTGCGCCTGATGCTTGACCTGATTGGAGCCACCCAGGGACATGCAGAGATTGACGGAGAAAATGTAAGTAAAAGTGATGGGTGGAAAAAGCAGACCGGAAGTTTCCTGGATGAGGGTTTTCTTATCGGGTTTCTCACTCCCGAGGAGTATTTCAGGTTTAATGCCGAAACCTATGGACTAAGCCCCGAAGAAACAGATCAAAGGCTGCAGGAATACTCCCGTTTTATGAGTGATGAGATCATGGAAACCGGAAAATACATCAGGCAATTGTCCACCGGCAATAAACAAAAGGTAGGCATCATAGCGGCCATGATGGTCAACCCTCCCCTTTTGCTGCTCGATGAGCCCTTTAACTTTCTCGACCCCAGCTCACAAATTCTGATTAAAAATCTTTTGCGTGAGAAAAACCGCCAGACTGGCAATACCATGCTTGTTTCCAGTCACAACATCAATCACCTGGCCGATATCTGCACAAGGGTGATTTTGCTCGAAAAAGGGGTAATTATCAAAGACATCATCAACACAGAGGAAAGGAAAATGGAGGAAATAGACGCTTATTTCTCCAGCAGGGCATGAATAGTGCTTGCAAGAAAACGCCAATTGCTGCGTTATGCTTGCCTTCAAAACAGTCATTTACGAAAAGTAAACTCCTGTTTTTCAGTCTTCGCAACCGAAAAACTAAAAGTTTTGAGCTCATGACCAAAGGGAATAACCCTTGCACTTGACGCTTTCTTATCAAGCACTTGTAAAAATGATGAGTTTTCTTGC
>RECE01000130.1 GCA_007694165.1 Bacteroidota bacterium | reverse complement strand
AATCTGCAGTTGATCGATAATGGGTCTTACCGCATCCAGGGCTTTGGTGTACATATCATAATCTTCAAACAGCAGGTCGATGTAAAAGATATACTCCCACTCCTTGCCAATGATGGGGGCGGACTGAATTTTGGTGAGGTTGAGTTTGTAAAATGCCAGCATTGACAATACCTGCGACAGGCTGCCGGTTTGATGGGGGAGGGTGAAACTCAATGAGGCTTTGTTGTTTTGCATACCCGATTCTTTTTGAAGCGACCGGGCGAGTTTCTCCGGTGCCAGGGCCATAAACCGTGTGAAGTTGCGTTTGTTGGTTTCCACACTTTCGGCCAGGATTTGCAGTTTGTACATGCGGGCTGCCAGTCCTGATGCCAGCGCTGCCACCCCTTTGAGATTTTGCTCAGCAATGCGTTTGGCGCTCAGGGCAGTGTCAACCGAATCGATGATCTTCACTCCCCTTTTGCGCATGGGCTCCAGAAACTCATCGCACTGGATGATGGCCAGCGGATGCGATTGCACTTCTGTTATCTCTTCAATGCTTTGGCCGGGAAGTGCCATGAAGTGCTGCTCTATACGCAGGTAGATTTCACCGGCAATGGCAAGGCCCGAGTTTTTTAACAGCGAATAATTAGGGAGTAAGGATCCGGCCAGGGAATTTTCTATGGCCACCATGGCTGTATCGGCCCGGTTCTCCTTTACGGCATCGAAAGCTTCTTTGAAGGTATCGCAAGGGATGATGGTAGCCGTGTGACATGTAAAGTATTCTTTGGCCGCCATGTCGTGAAAGGCTCCGGCAACACCTTGTATGGCCACCCGTATGGCTATTTCTGATTGGCTCTGGACTGTATTCATGGAATAGATTTATTAGCGCATTCCGCAGAGTATTTCCCTGCGGTAAAGCTGCAAATTTAAAACTAATCCAAACAACTGTTCATAAAAACTGTTTTAATGTTATGTTGAATTCTTATACAAACTTACCATGAAACCAGTTTTTCTTAAACATATTCTGATAATTCTATTGCTTATGACAACCCAGAAAGGCCAGGGGCAGACCGAGCATCAGCCCTACACACCGGTGCAGCAGTTTCCCGGGTTTGAAGTGCGTTACTATCCCGAAGCCATCCTTGCCAGTGTGTATTCCTCTGCCAAATCCTACCGCGAGCTTACATCCCCTGGTTTTAATACCCTGGCCGGGTATATTTTCGGGGGCAACGATGCCGGCAAGAAAATTGCCATGACAGCGCCTGTTCATATGGATATCCATGAAAGCGGGTCGAGGATGAGCTTTGTTATTCCCTCCGGATATGAAATGGAAGATTTGCCCATCCCCGACAATGCAGCGGTAAAGATCGAACGCTCTCAGCCCGGCTATGTGGCTGCCATCACCTTTGGCGGGTATGCCAGCGATGAGAAAATTCTCGAAGAAGGCGAAAAGCTGCGGAAATATCTCAAGCAAAACAACATACAATGGGAGGGCAATTTCCGGTTTCTGGGGTACAACTCTCCCTATAAATTCTGGAACCGAAGAAATGAGGTGGTGGTAAACATTATCTGGGAATAATTGTGTAGGTTTGCGCACAAATTTCACTACCTATGAACGAATGCCTGGGCCATTTTTATATTCACAATGGCATATTAAAAGACACAAAAAATTTTGATGATTCCTTTCTCTCTTCCCCTCACTACATTTATGAGGTTTTCAGGGTGATAGAGGGTGTTGCCCTGTTTCTTGAAGACCACCTCGAAAGGCTTGAAGAGACTTGCCGGCTGGCAAAACATTGTCCTGGTTTTGATTCTTCTGAATTGTACAAACTGGTGGTTTTACTTATAGAGAAAAACAAGCTGGACACCGGAAACATCAAAGTGGTGATGCGGAAAACCCATGACGGTATGCCCGAGCTAAGGGTATATATCACCGAACATCAATATCCCACAACACTTCAGTACACCCGGGGGGTAGATCTTTTGCTTTTTAAAGCTGAAAGACCTAATCCCAATGCCAAAGTAATGGATGTAAAACTTCGCAATGCCACCAATTATGTGAAGCAGCAAAAAGAAGTTTACGAAACCTTACTGGTAAATGCTGAAGGTTGTATTACAGAAGGGAGCCGTTCCAATGTTTTTTTTATCAGGCAGGGCAAGGTAATAACTCCCCCGGTAGAAGAGGTATTACCCGGGATTACCCGAAAGTATGTAATGGAAGTATGCCGTGCCTCAGGGCTGGAGGTGGTGGAAGAGAAAGTCCCCGCCCGCTCGCTGGTGGTGATGGAAGCGTTGTTTATCTCGGGAACATCGCGCAAGGTGCTGCCGGTAAAAAAGGTGGATGATCTGGATTTTGACCCTAATCATCCGCTCATGCAGATGATTCGTGAAGCTTTTGACCACAGGGTAGCAGACTACATCCGAAAACATAAGAAATCCCATTCCTGAAGAATTCCCGGAGACTCACTTTGCATTTAGTAAGGCTTTTTTATATCCCATTATTTTGTTACTTTCGTATCCTGTCTGGTCGGCAAATTTGGCGCTGCTGGCAGATAATATGCAAACTTTATTGATTGTATCGATCTTACCTTTTTTATTTGAAAAAAACGGCAGTAATTAGCCGGGTTGTTCAATTATCATTATAAACTCTAAAAACACAATACAAAATGAAGAAATTAGGTGAATTTTTAAGAAATGGTTATCCGATGATGACCTTGTTGCTGGTTTCTGTCTTCCTGATATCCTGCGGTGGCGGGCAAGATCGTGAAGCAAAGAAAAAGCTGGATGAAACCAAAGAGCAAACCGTTTTGAATATCAATAGAATAAAGATTGATATCGAGGAGCGGATAGCTTATGTAAATGAAGAGATGGAGGAAGCCACCGGGGAAACCCGCGAAAAACTAAAGGAAGCCAGAGAAAATCTGAAAGCTCAGAAAGAATTACTGGAAGTGGAACTGGAGAAAGTAAAGGCGGCCTCCATCGATACATGGAATGAAACGGTGGCAAGTGCTTCTCAATCCATTACGGATGCAAGAAGAAAAACCAATGAAATTTCCAAAAACGTCCGTGAAATGCTTGATGCAGAAGAATAGCGGATTTATTGGTCATTAAAATGAAGTTGCTGTCTTAAGCGCAGGTTGTTGCGCTGCAGGCAGCAATTTTTTTTTAGCATCCCCCGGGGATTCTGCCCCCGCTAATTAACTGTCTTTATCCAAAGGCATTATGACTTGTTCTTTCAGCGAAGCTACCTCATCTGCAAGCATCCTGTTGAGTTTCTCCATCTTCTTCATCCTTTTGTAGTTTTCTCTTTCTTTTTCTTCCAGGGCTTCCTGGGTAGCTGTAAGTTCTTCCATGTTTTGTCGCATCTCCTCTTCCTGAGCTCTTAGCTCTTCTGACTGTTGTTGCGATTTCTGAAGCAGCATTGTAGTGCGGGTGCTGACCTTCAGTCCGGAAATAGCCGAAGCAATGATTTCCGCTATCTTTTCTGCAAATTCAATAGCATGTTTTTCAAAAGGATGAAAAGATGCAAGCTCAATAACCCCCAAAACCTCATCGTTGAGCTTTAGGGGCACCAATAGCAGTGACCCGGGATTTTCATCCCCCAATCCGGAGGTGATGCGGATATAGTCTTGCGGCAATTGGGTAAGATAAGTGGTTTTGCCTTCCAGAAAGCAAGTGCCCAGCATTCCTTCGCCTGGTTCTATTCTTTTGTTGATGTATTTGCGCCGGTCAAAGGCATAACAGGCCAGCATTTCAAGGTATTTGTCATCATTATCATCATTGAGCATGAAAATGCCTCCCTGGTTGATTTTCATATATTTAACCAGGTTGCTGATGATATGGAACGATAACTCTTCCAGTTCTGCTTCGTTCTGGCGAAGGATTTGAGCAAATTTTGTTTGTCCTTCGGTAATCCAGTTGCGCCGGTCATCTTGCTCCTTGCGTTGAAGTTCTTCTGCCCGGGCTTTTTTGAGGCTTTCCTGCATTTGCAGCAAGGCATCACCCAAGCTGTCTTCATCACTGAGTTTTTGCAAGGATACATTCAGCTCATCCTCCCCGATTTTTTGGGCAAACACAGCTTTCTCGTTCAACCCTTTCCTGATCTGCATAATTCCCCGGCCAATTTGTCCCAGTTCATCTTGTTTTGCAAGTATTTCATCACTTACTCCGATGTTCAGGCTCCCATTACTGATTTTCTCAACCAGAACTTTTAATTCCATCAGGGGGCGTTTTACTTTTCTGGAAATGTAGGAGTAAGCAGCTATAGCAAGCAAGACCTGCAAGGGAAACGACCATAGGTTGTGCACAGGGCCCAGTTTTACTTGTATGCCTGATATGAAAGAGGCCAGAATAATAACAGTGGCGGTGGAGATCCCTATCTTGAAAAGAACTGATTTTTTGAAAAGCACCCTCATCAGCAGGTACATGATCAAAAGTGATGCAATAAGCAATACAATCGTAGTGGGAGGTAGTATCCTTGTTTCCATTATGCAGAAAGATTGTTAAACGTATGTTTTGTTTTCCCTTGAAAATTCCCACAAAGATAAAAAAAATGTGTATTAGTGAAGATTTTTTAGAAAAAAATTGCGCTTAACAGGTAAAAAACTTCTTCTTTAAGGAAATAAAGAAAGAAATTTTCCTTTTATGATTTTCCTCAATTTTGCTATAATTAAATAATGGGGCTGAAGCCCCTTGATCTTCTGAGCATTTTTGTCCGTCAGTTAAAACTGACGGCAATGGATAAGGGTAGTGCCAAAAATCAGCCCATTATAATCCTGACATTCAATGATTATGAAATCGAATGGGGCTCAT
>RECE01000231.1 GCA_007694165.1 Bacteroidota bacterium | reverse complement strand
CCCGTCACCGGCAAACTCCCCAAAAATCACCCCGTGATTTTTTAAAACTGCGTCTCTGCGTCTTTGCGAGAAAAATAATCCTTTGAAAACTGAAAGAAGAGGAATTGCAACCGACCGGAGGGAGCTCAACGAAGTTAAATTCTGATCAGCAGAGCTAATGCCATGCTCTTTCCCTTGGTCAAAACCGGTTCGGATTATTCTGATTTTTGTTGTATCTGCAAAACCGATGTCACAACCTTATAAAAATCATCTTTTTGAAGCGGTTTGGTAAGGTATTCATCAAAGCCTTGCTGCATATATTTCTCACGGTCACCTTCAAAAGCATGGGCACTCAGCCCAATGATGGGTGGCAGATTGTGATGTAAGCTTTTTAGTTTTTGTGTGGCAGCAATACCGTCGAGGATGGGCATTTGTATATCCATCAGTATCAGGTCAAACAGGTCGGGTTGATACAGGTCTATTACTTCCTGTCCGTTTTTTACAATGGTAATCTCGAATCCCATGGAAGAAAAAAGTATTTTAAATACCAACTGGTTTGCTTTTTTGTCTTCGGCAAGCAAAATACGCAGATTGGGGGGCAATTGGTCGTTGAAATCTTCGGGTAGCAGGAGGGTTGATTCCTGCCGGTTCACTGTCTCTGTCAAAAATGTAAACCAAAAAGTACTTCCTTTTCCGGGTTCACTTTCCAGGCCTGTTTCGCCGCCATGCAATTTTGCCAGCTCCCGGCATATTGACAGTCCAAGTCCTGTTCCTTCCATTTGTTTTCTGTTCATATTTTCAATTTGAGAAAAGGGGGTGAAGAGTTGTTTTTGTTTGTCCAGGGGTATACCCCATCCGGTATCTGTAAGTGAGATTTTGATTTTAAATTGGCTGGAATTACCAGCGACAGGAACATGTTCTGCCTCTAATCGGATATCGCCTTTGCAGGTGAATTTAATGGCATTGGTAAGTAAGTTGTTTACGATTTGCATGATCTTTTTTTCATCGGCCAGAATATGAACTGGAATGTTTGTATCTCTCTTTGTGGAAAAGGCGATCTTCTTTTTACAAACACTTCGAAAAAGCTTCTCAGCATTGTTCAAAACGTTGTCAAACAGGAAAACACTTTTGTTTAAAGCAATTTTCCCCGCTTCAATTTTGGAGAAATCTAATACCTGATTGATGATTTCCCTTAGATTTTCGCCTGATTGCTTTAAAATATCAACAAATTCTTTTTGGTGCGGTTTCAGGTTTGATTGCTCAAGTATGTCAGTCATTCCCAGGATGCCAGTTAGGGGGGTGCGGATTTCATGGCTCATATTGGCAAGGAAATTCTGCTTAAATCTGGCAGATTCTTCTGCTACAGCAATTTTCTTTTTCAATTCTTCCTTTTTCATTTTGTCGCTAAGGTCTTCCAGAAGCATAACTCCCCCTTGCATATGATTGTCTTTAATGATGGGGTTTAACCTCACTTTAGCGGGTATTTTGGCTATATGTGCAGCAGGCTGATAGTTGCCTTCGAAACAGAAATGAGTGCCTTCTCTCACCGCTTGGGATATTCCTTTTACCAGTTTGGGATCTACAATGTCGGTGAGTTTTTGTCCTGTTAAGGTATCTTCTGTAGATTTGGTTATCTGTTTAAAGCAGGCATTACTACGTGTTACTCTTCCATTGTTGTCGAAATGAACAATGCCCAGGGGAGAATTTTCAAAGATCAAACGGTACTTGGTTTCACTTTCTCTCAAAGCAATATCCATCTTCTTGCTTTCGGTGATATTTATGGATAGCCCTACCACGCTTTTTATTTCTCCCCCAATACTTTTAATGGGTGAAACAGTGGTTGAGAAAGTAACACCTTTGTAGTTGGATTCAAATGTCACGGTTTTTCCGCTCAACGCATCATGATGAGCAGCAATGGTGGAATTGGTCGGATCGTTGGTTCCGATAAAGTCATACAGAGTGGTTCCCACCACCTGGTTTGGTTTTAGGTTAATGTCGCTCAGAGCCAGTCCTTTGGAAAGAGTAAACTTCATCTCCTTGTCTATGGTGTAGATGATACCATTGACGCTTTCAGCAGCTATCCGAAACCGTTCTTCACTATCTCGCCAGTTGTCTTCAGCAAGCTTTTGGTCTGTAATATTGCGCATAATGGCCAATATCTTGTCTCTTCCATACAATACCAGCCTGGATTCAAAGTAATATAGTTCATCATTGATTATCAGAGAGAAAGATAGGGACTGGGGTTCGGTAGTGTGGCAAAGCTTCTCTAATGCACCCAATGCGGAATTTAACACATGTGGAGGCAGTACATCCTTTATGTTTTTATTGAGAATTACATCGTTGGATACAAAATCTTCCAGCGGAACCGATGAATGAAAGTCTTCTACAATGCCATCATTGCTGAGTATAAACATCATGTCGGGAACACCATTGAGAAGAGCCTTGTTACGGTTATTGCTTTCATATAACTCTTCAAAAAGGCAGTTGAGTTCTTCATTGATTTGCAGGAATTCCTGATTGATAGATTGATATTTTATGTTTTGTTTTTTAAGTTCCCTTTCTCGCTCAAGAAGGTCTGATTGTTTTTTCTTAAAATCTGATATTTCACGAATTACGGCTTGCACCCAGGTGCAATTGTCTGCTTTTTGGATAAGATTAAGGCTCACGGATGCATAAAACAGCTCCCCGTTGGTGCGCTGGCATTTCCACTCAAAGACCTGAGGATGGCCCTGTGCCACTTTCTGGAGGATCTCGTTGGATTTGTACTGCGAAATACTCCCGTCATCCTGTGTATATGCGCTAATATCGTCAAAAGTTTTTCCCCGAAGATACTCATCCGTGCATTTAAAAATGTTTGTTGCAGCCTTATTTGCTGAAGATAAAGCATTGTTTTTGAAGATAATAATGGCATCATTTGAGTTTTCAAAAAGCAACCTGTATCTTCTTTCCTGCCTTGCTAGTTCACGGTTTTTATATTCTGATTTCTGAAGTTTTTCTGACAATGCTTTCATAAAACGGGTGATTCCAAAAGCAATCCCAAGGCTGCCAGAGAGCAATATTATTGCCTGAGGTAACCATTGGGAAGGATTTATAAAAACTGAAGTAACACTCCAGCACAGGCTGACGAGTTGTTGAGAAAAAAAGTGGCCCACCAGCATGAAAACAGCAAAAAGGAAGAATATAAGACCAGAACTACCCAGGAAAGTTGCCCAAATAAGGGCATAGTTTGGTTTCTCTTTTCGTTGTTTTTCTTTTGTTGATAGATTTTGATCTGGTGAATGCATTGCTACTTAAAATTATCGTGTGGGTTTGAATTGAATTGTTTTTGCAAATCCACCGGCAAACCCGGCACTAATGGCCGGATTTGCCCGCGATTTGCTGTTGAAACAAATCCCATCCCTTGTCTTGCTTCAACTTGTCTTCCCCTGTTTTTGGTGAATTGTATTTTTAGAATTTCTCAAAGTTATTATCAAGGTGGTCATTCATATCAATGCTAAAACCATTGGTTGCTTTGTTGGTACTTTTAAATATATGGTTTTTGTATTGGGCTTCAGCAGCTGGTTTGAGCGATGGTCTTGTTCTTTTAGTTTTGGGTTTCTGCTCTTTTTTCCTGTCTACTTTAAAATAATAGATCAATTCGAGCAGTTGGTTGGCTTGCCCGGCAAGTTCTTCACTGGATGCCGATAGTTCTTCGCTGGATGAAGTATTTTGCTGGGTAACCGCATTTAGTTGTTGTATAGCACTGTTCACCTGTTCGGCACCAGCATTTTGTTCGATGCTGGCTGCTGTAACTTCCTGTATAAGTTGAGTAGTTTTTTGTACTTCGGGCAAAATTTTCTGCATGAGTTCACCTGCCTGTTCTGTTACCTGCACACTATTATTGGCCAGGCTGGTGATTTCGTCAGCAGCGAGTTTTGTTGTTTCAGCCAGTTTTCTTACCTCAGATGCCACTACCGCAAATCCCTTCCCATGCTCACCGGCACGGGCAGCCTCCACGGCGGCATTCAAGGCAAGGATATTGGTCTGACGGGATATTTCTGTGATAAGTGATATTTTGCTGGCAATTTCTTTTACTGAAAGCAGGCTCTGGTGAGAACTACTACTTACTTTTTCAATGCCTGAAAGTACTTTTTGGGCAATTTTTTCAGTCTCCATAGCATTGTCGGTAGTCTGCTGTATGTTAGCTGCCATCTCTTCCATCGATGAGCTAACTTCTTCTGATGAAGATGCCTGTTCAGTGCTTCCCTCACTCATTTGGAGCGATGTGGCCGACATCTGCTGGCTTGCCGAAGCCACATTGTCAGCACTGGTGAGTACACCTCCCAGTATTTCTTTTAGCTTTTCCGTTAGGGTATATAGTGATTGGGCCAGTTGCCCTATTTCATCTTTTCTTTCTGTAAAAAGTATTTCGGTGTTAAGATTGCCCTTGGCAACTTCTTCTACCGATTGTATCGTTCTTACGATGGGTTGGGTTATTTTTCGTGAAATAGATCGTATGATAAGAGATATGGCAAGAATGCTTATGATTCCTATGAGTGCCATGAAAATTACCAAAGATTTGAGTTCAGCATTTACTTCCTTCAAGGGTACCTCAACCATTACGGACCATGGTTGGGCAATTTTATCAAAGTGAAGGGGAGTAAAGGTTCTGAGTATATTTTCTACCTTGTTGTCTCTGAGAATATATAGTGATCCTTTTTGAATGGATGAAATGGATTCTTCCCTATCCACTGTTAGCTCGCTGGTAAGTTCTTTGCCTAATAAGGAGCGATTCTTATGGGCGGCGATCTGAAGATCGTTTGATATAATTGAGGCCCTGCCTGTAGTGTATAGCTGCACATCAGACACCAATTGGCTGAGGTTTTCAAGGCTAATATCAAGCCCGATCACTCCCAGAAACTGATTATTCTTAATTACAGGAATTACCACACTGGTCATGTAAATAGCATCTGCTTCATTATCCGTAAAACTATAGTGATAAGGTGGGGTAATGGTAGTGGTGCGGTTTTGTTTTGGGAGGGTGTAATAATCTTCCTGGTAGTCAGCAATTTCACCCAATTCTCTTTCAATGGTATTGCCATTTTTGAAAAGAGAAATGTTGAGCCTTCCCTGGGTTTCAGCATAATCGGGATGATTTTGATATACATCATCTTTGCCATCAAAAGTGTTTTCTTCCCAAAGGGTCCATAGGGCAAGGTATTGCGAATTGCTGTTGAGTACTCCGGTCATGATATCCCTAATATCATCGCGGCTAATATTCTCAGACCCTTCTAACGATTTAAGGGTATTGGCAAGGGTAGAAACTGATTCAACGGCAAGATCGATATAGTTCTTAACATCCATTGCTACACTCTCGGATCGGTGTATGGCTAAATCGTCAGCAACTTTGTTTCCTTTTTGGATCGTTTGGCTGGCAATAAAGACCAGCAGCGCCACATTCATAATAATAACAGCTCCCAGGATGTTAACAATCAGTCTTTTGGTAATGCTATACTGTGTCAGGTCTTTTAAATTGCGTTCTTTTTGATCATTTTTCATAATTTCTTACTTTATTGCGTGTTAAAAATGAGACAGGTTCTGATATATTTTAAAAATCTGGTTTAGAATGAAAGGGTAAGTACCAGTAAAGCTTTTTCTTCCCAGGGGTTAATACAAAAAGTGCCTGTGACCGGAATAGTGAAAGTGTCGCTTACTTCAATGTTTTTTCCGGTACTAAAACCGATATTGACAGGATACAATTTTTCTGCATAAAAGCTTTTCCAGGGAGTAAGTCCTGCAAAGAATTCCAGTGGAAGGTTGTTGTATTTTGTGGAGTAAGTTGCTTCAAAGTAAGATGAATACATTCTGTCACCACTTTCGTTATAATCTTCTCCGAAGAAGAAAGTTCCCCAGGTAAGTGTCAGAGGAATATCTTCGGAAACCATCATCTCCGCAATGAATTCCAGGGTGTGCCCGGTTGATTGTTTTCTGTAATCAAAAAAGGGAAGGTCATAGGATTCCGGGTAAACAAAATAGTCGATGATGGTAAGTGAGAGAGGTCCCAGATAAAGAGAAGCAAAAATATTGATTTCGCTGTAGAAATCGCCCACACCATAGCTTCCCCACAATCCCGCAGAAAAGTATTGATGGGAGTTGGTGAAAGTTACAGCAGGCTGTATGTTGAAAGCAGGACTCAGCAATTGACCCCGCCATACATAGTTGGAAACAAGATCGGTGTCAATATCAATGTTTCCCTGGGCATGTGTTTTTACCATTGGGAAAAGCGATAAATAAGTTAGCGTGAAAATGAATAAGGATTTTTTAAACATGGTAAATAATTTTACTTATAATGGATAAAAGTTTGGGATATTCGGGAGGATTAACCGGGGATAATTTATTCGTTGTGTCGATTTGAATTTTCTTTTTCAGGATCGGCCAGTAGTTGCGAATAGTCAGATGAAAACATCTGATCAATATTAGCAAGGAGAATGAATTGCTCGTCAAGTTTTACCAGGCCATCAACAAAGCCGGGATTGAAAGTTGAACCCAATGAAGGAGTGTTTTCTATTTGATACGGCGAAATGTCCTGAACAGCAATAACATTATCGACCAAAGCTCCTAATCTCAGTTTTTGTCCATCTATATTGGTGTTTACAACAATTATACAGGTGTTTTCGTCAGATGCTTTGGTTGGGATGCCGAATTTGATACGCACATCAATGACAGGCAATACACTTCCACGTAAATTGATAACTCCCCTTATGTAATCGGGAGCACGGGGAATTCTGGTAATAGGCTTCATTTTAAGGATTTCCTGAATCCTGCTTACATCAAAGGCAAATATAGAACTGTCCAGATAAAAAGTTAAATAGCTGCTCTGGTGTATTCGTAGGTTTTCTTCTTTAGTAAAATTCATTGTGTCAGGTATTAGTGATATAATTTTTGACACAAGGAAATCACATTACATGCCAATGGTTGTAATGCGCACATTTATAGAAATATACGAAATTCAGATGATGGTTCTGAAGTACAGGAAAAACCGGATATTTCAAAAATACACGAAATATCGTGGGTTAAACAGGTCTTTCGATGCCCAGTTTTTTCATTCTCGATTCAAGTGTTGATGGGTTTATTTGCAATAGTTCAGCAGCACCATTTTCACCTCTGATCTTCCAACGGGTAATTTTAAGGGTAGTGATGATGTGTTGTTTTTCCATCTCTTCCAGGGTTAGGATTTGGGAAGTATTGGGATTGGAGTTGTTATGTTGCAAAAACCAATCACCAAATTCAAGTTTGTTGCCAGGACTAAGCACATGGGCTCTTTCAATGATGTTTTCCAGTTCTCTGATATTGCCGGGCCAATGGTATTCCATGAGCTTATCCAATGATTTTTTGGGGATTAGTGAAATGGTTTTCCCCGTTTTACGATTGAAATTGGCCAGGAAGAATTCTGCCAGTTCGGGGATGTCTTCTTTGTGTTCGCGCAACGGGGGTATTTGGATGGGAAGGATGTTGAGTCTGTAATAGAGGTCACTTCTGAAGTTTCCTTTTTCCACCTCCGTAAGCAGGTTTCTGTTGGTGGCAGCTATAAGGCGAAAGTCGGCCTTAATAGTTTTATTTCCTCCCAGTCTTTCAAACTCATTTTCCTGAAGCACGCGCAGCAATTTGGGTTGCATCAACAGGGGGAGTTCTCCAATCTCATCCAGGAATAAGGTCCCAAGGTGTGCCACTTCAAATTTCCCGTATTTGAGCTTCGCGGCTCCTGTAAAGGCACCTTTTTCATGTCCAAATAACTCACTTTCGATAAGGCTCTCGGGTATGGTAGCGCAATTAATGGTAACCATAATATTGTCTTTGCGCTGACTAAGGGTATGAGCTGTCCGGGCAAAAAGCTCCTTTCCTGTGCCGGTTTCGCCCAGCAACAGGATAGATGTATTGGTTCGGGCCACTTGCTCC
The DNA here is from genome assembly GCA_007694165.1 of Bacteroidota bacterium. Classification (GTDB taxonomy): domain Bacteria; phylum Bacteroidota; class Bacteroidia; order Bacteroidales; family UBA7960; genus SKVR01. Next base: position 13,337 of record RECE01000231.1, on the reverse strand, counting down.
AGCTGGCGCAATACTCCCCGCAAGGCTTTGCTTTGTCCAATAATTTTTGTGGATAGACTCTGCTCAATAAATTCATCCCGCAGTTGAATATTCTCTTCTTCAAGGTTTTGCTTAAGCAGGGCAATCTCATCATAGGCCAGCTGCAATTTGCGGTTTTGGGTGATAAGGTCATTGACCAGGTGGATGTTTTTTCTTCGCAATTCATGTGTTTCAAAGGCATTCACCAGGGTTTGTTTCATGTCTTTAATGTCCCAGGGTTTAAGCAAATATCTGAAAATGCCCCCCTGATTGATTGCCTCAAGCATGGTTTCATTGTCTCCGTAGGCCGTGAGGATTATGATGATTACATTGGGGAGCTTTTCCTTTATTTGCTTTGCCAGTTCAAGGCCGGTTATCTGTGGCATGCGCTGATCGGTAATAATTACCTTGATATCTTCACGGGAAAGTATATCTATGGCTTGTTCAGGGTTTTCCAGGGTCAATACATCAAACCACTTCCTTAGGGCTATCTGTAGGGTGACCAAATTATTCTTCTCATCATCAACATAGAGAACCTTTTGCATAGGAATTAGATTTTAGGTAATAAAACAGTAATTTCCGTCCCTTTTCCAACTTCTGAATGAAGCTTTATACGTCCATTATGATCACTTACAATTCCATGACTTATAGATAACCCCAGGCCTGTACCCTGTCCTATTGGTTTGGTAGTAAAGAAGGGATCGAAAATTTTTTGTTGAAGCTCAACAGGGATACCTGAACCATTATCCCTTACGATGACCTTAAACAGGTTGTGCTGTTCAATAAAATGGGTGCTTATTTCTATGGTGCCATGATTTTCAATAGCCTGGATGGCATTCATGATAAGGTTCAGAAACAGTTGCCCCAGTTTCCCGGGATAGCATTTGATCTGGTCCTTGTCGCAGAAACTGGTTTTTACTTCGATATGGTTTTTATATTTGTTGTGAAGGATGGTTAAGGTTGATTGTATTAGCTCGCTGAGATATGCCATATGTTTTATCTCATCGTCCATGCGCGAAAAAGTGCGCAACCCATTTACAATATTGATAGTTCGGTCTACTCCTGTGTTGATTGACTCCATTAGTTTGGGGATGTTTTCTATGGATTGCCGGATGTCAATACGTTCATGTATTAACCCCTTGAATTGTTGTTGGGTGTTGGGATTGTTAATGCCGGATTCCTCACATTCCTTCAATGCGGAAATTATGTCGTTGATCTCCATTTTTAATCCCGTAATTCCACTGCTGATAAAGTTGATGGGATTGTTGATCTCGTGGGCAATGCCGGATGTCAGTACCCCGATAGATGCCATTTTTTCTGCATGAATCAGTTGTTTTTGTGTGTTTTGCAGATGATGAAGCGTTTTCTCTAATTCGTTCTTTTGTTCTATGATAATTTCATTCTTGGAATACAATTCATCGTTAATGGTTCTCAATTCTTCGTTAGCAGATTGTAAATCATTTGTTTTTTCAATAACAAGCATCTCAAGATGATTGCGATACTTTTCCAGTTCTTCTTCAGTAAGTTTTTTTTCCGTTATATCTCTTAATACAGCCTGGACATAGGTTTGGTTGTCGATCTCAAGAGTGTTCAGGCTGATGGATACGTTGAATAAAGTACTATCGGGGCGGCTATGCTGCCAATCAAATACCTGCGCTTCTCCCATGAAGGCCCGTGCAAAAATTGACTCTGCTTTTTTTTGCGATAACTCTCCATCGGGTTGAATTACGGGGCTTATTTCCCAGGGTGATTTGTGTAAAACATAGGATGGGTCACATTTGAAAAGGGAGAAGGTTTTGCTATTGCAGTTGAAGTATTGAGAGCCTTTAATTATGACAATGGCATCATTGGAACTTTCAAACAATAACCGGTACTTTTTCTCTTTGTTTAGTAAGTTATGGTTCTGAGCTTGTATGGTGTTATAGTTAGAAACCAGTGCTTTACTGTAAAAGTAGCCCACAAGTAATAGCCCAAAAGAAACAAAAACAACTATCACGATACCAATAATCCAGCTGTTGGCATTTGTGGCGTATTCCTCAAGGTCAAAATTGTATTGAAGTATCCCCCTGGAAAAAAGATACCCAAAAATGCCATAAATAATCAGCAACAGAACCATTGCGGCCAGTGTTTTGCGAAAAGGTAACACAAAAGAGAGGAAGATTGGAAAAATGGAAACGAAAATTTTAGCATTGGCAAACAGTCCGAATCCGGCAAAATTGGCAATGGTTGATCCAACGATAATAAGGGAAATGAGCAGGATCTTAAAGTTCAGATGTAGTTTTTTTCTGTTAATTGTCACTACCACCAAAAATATTATAGCAAGGGTATGTACGGTAATTTCCCATAACTGGGAGAAACCTGCTCTGAATGATGAAAAAAGGAGAAACATCCATGAAATTAATCCCAATATGCCGAAAGCAATAAGTGCATAATTGATTACCTGGTCGCGCAATGTTTCTATATTCTGAAACCTGCCCTGGGAGGATATGTCTTGTTTGTTTTCTTCCACTTTTAGTTCTTTTAGATGTTGGTGGCAGGCTGGCCTCTTATTATTTCCAGAGCTTTTCCATGATTAGCAAGAGATAATACCTTAAACCATTTTCTTAGCGCAACTTCAAGAGTTATGAGGTTATTCTGTTCGTCATCAATAAAGAGTATCTTCCGAATTCGGTTAAATATTTTTTGTAAAAATACTATAAAATCGGTGCGACCTCCTTTTGTTGATGAAAAATTATGTGTCCATCCTGAACTTTTGTAATACTTTTGTTAATAACCGATTCCATCTCTATATGCTCCTGTAATCTTTCCCTTTTGGGGCTTTTCTGTAAAAAACAACCAATATTGAGTCCACTTTAAAAAGTCAATTCTCCACGAACCGGAGCAAAGCGTAGCTCGACGAAGTCAATTACACCAATTACACGAAATCATGATTCTTATAATCAGTTAATTAAAAAGTTTAGGATTGTCGCGAATCGCGAACGAAGTGGAGCTCGGCGAAGCCAATTACCGAAAACGAGTTATCGGAGCAAACTCAATTATTTAGTGGACAGATGAGCTGAAAGTCGTCAGACCACAGTGCCTTGAGTAGTGGCGGGGTGAACTGTAATCACCCCGTCACCGGCAAACTCCCCAAAAATCACCCCGTGATTTTTTAAAACTGCGTCTCTGCGTCTTTGCGAGAAAAATAATCCCCGGAAAATTGAAAGAAGCGGGGCCACTTCAAGTGCCCCTGCCACCATTTATAACTGACCAGGCAACCATCCCAATGATGAAAAGCCCGGCGAATATGAGTATCAGGTAATTGTTCCAGCTTTTCTTTTTGATGTCAACGGGGGAATTATCGCCGGTTATAACTATTCCTGCCCAATAGACCGGGGCAAGGGTTCGTCCTCTGGCATTTTCCAGGTAATCTGCCTGGGCCATTGCCAATGCCTGTGCTTTGTTGTATCCTTTTGCCAGGTAATCAAAAAACATTTGGGTGATGAAACTGCTGGATTGTTCATCGATTTTCCACAGGCTCATGAGCAAACTCTGGCTGCCGGCATAATGAAAGGCGTGTGCCAGGGAGGTCATTCCTTCGCCGGGTTGATAGGTTGGTTTGCCGGTATCGCAGGCGGTGAGGATGGTAAGATGGTTGGGAAGATGATAATTGTATATTTCCCAGGCAAAAAGATAGCTTGCAGGTTCCTGAGCCGTTTTGGCAAAAAACATCCGGCTGAAAGCAGGGGAGATATTGTTGATTTCGGCATGCGTACCTATGTGCATGATGGTATGCCCGGCCGCATTTTCAAGGAACCCTGATCTTGTTGAGGCCTCACCGGCCAGCACTCGTCCTCCATACCTGGAGCGCACGTGTTTTGCCGTTTCGATGATAAAGGGCTGGTAAAGCAATGACAAATACATCTTGTCTTCGGGCTCATGAGCCGCGTTCAAGTATTTTTCTTTCAATTCGCTGGAAAATCCGGGAACAAAAGCAATGTATTTACCCGGATACTCTGCTTCTTGATTTTGCTGTGTGATCTGCAACGAAAGGGCAAAGTCGTAGGAAAGATGGTGTTTTTTGATCAGGCTGTTTTTTGCTAAATCCCGGTAAGACTTTACCCTTGATGTGGGAAGGGATGCAAAACTCAGGTTAAACAAGCTTCCATCGGGAATGATGACCACATGCCGTGTATTGATTTGGTCTTCCAGCGGTTTCCACAATTGCTGGTAAAGTGTTTCCAGGATGCTAAGTTCACGTTTTTCTGGTATAAATGTATTGAGCAATGCTATGCTGTCTGTAACGCTCAATGTTCCCAGATTGAAATGCTTTGTCTGCTCACTTGTAATAATGAATGCATGCAATTCCTTATCAATGAACATGTATCTTATGATGGAAGTAGCCGGGGCCATCCTGTCTTGAACCCTGTCAACAACATGGGAAATCTGTCCAAATCTAAGGTTATAATACTCAGGATAAGAAGACCTGACCATTGAGAGGTAATCCTTCCATTTTGAAAAGTACTCCATGGATTCAGCCTGGCTGCTGCCTGGCTGAGTTATGCTTTTAGACGCAATTGAAGCAAGGGCAAGCAATTCGTTTTCCAGTTGAATGATGGAATCGGGAATGCTGTGAAAGGCCATGTCATTCCGCCTGAAAAACTCCAGTCTTATGGCATTGTAAATGCTTTGCTCCTTCAGGTCAATCAAACTATTGAGGTATTTATTGTTTCCTGTTTTGATGTAAAGTTGAACAGTGATGAATTTCATCCATTCGTAAAATTCCCGGTTTTCGTCAATCAGGGCATTGACGTTCTCTTTCTGGGGAAACATGATTTTGCGGTAATTCAGCAGTGAATCCGTATGTTGCAATTCTGTCAGGAGATTGAGCATTGCAATTGTATCGGGTTCTTGATGCATTTTATAGGATGCCTTGTTTCTTACCAGTATTGCCATGGGTTTATAGCGTTCTGCCTGCATTTGTTCTTCAACGGTGGTGGCAATTTCTGTTTGTTGTTCAATTATTTCGAGGGTTTTGGTGGCCTCTTCCCAGGCTGTATGTATATCTCCCTTTTGCAGGTTAATTTCTGCGATATTGAGCATGTGCTGTATAAAGAGTCGATGGTACCTTCCGGTGTTCCTTTGCAGGTAGTTCAATGTTTTTTCTGCTTCTTCCAGGGCGCGTTCATGTTTGCCAATTTTAGATAAAAACTTACTCCTTTTCCCCATCAGGTGCAAATAATGACGGTTGAACGTATTGTCCATCGATTTTTCAAACAATACTTTGCTTTCTTCAAATAATAAAAGCGCAAGTGAATCATTTCCAAGGGCGCTTTCTGTTTGAGCCAGGTTAACGGTGGCAATGGCTTTCCAATAGATGAATTCTCCGGGCGTTTCAGCAATCTGGTGTAAGGCTTTTAGAAAGGTTTGCCTGGCCCGTTCAAATTCTCTCAGCGACATTTGCGATTCTCCCATATTGGTCATTGACCGGAAAAGAGCGGGATCACCCGGAGGAGAGATTTCTTTTTGTAACTCGTGAACAGAACGGAGAAAAACGTTGGCCAGTTGAAAATTTCCCAGTTCGTTTTGGATGCTGGCCAGTGAAGTAAGTGCTTTAAGTCTGTTATTCATGGATCTAAATACCAGGTCATCGTCATCACTGTTTTGGATGACACGGTTATACAGGCGGAGCGTTTCTTCAAGGGTTGTGATGGCAACAGAAATTCTCCCCAGGGATTGCTGGATAAGCCCTATGTTAGACATTGCAATGGCCGTAAGGTAGGATTTCTCCAGTGAATCTTTGTCTGTGTGCTGGATGGCACTTCTGGATTTATCAAAGTAGTATCGTGCACTGTCGAGTTTGGTTTCTGACCACATCATAGCACCCATGGCGTTGTAAGCGTCAGGGAGACGGTTTGCCGCGGCAAGGGTATCCTTGAGGTAGAAGGAAAGTGCTGTATCGAAATGCTTTCGGGCATCCTTGAATTTTCCCAGTGCCAGTGCACCGGCACCTAAAAAATAAAGGTTATTGGCAGTTTCAAGAATAGGGAAGCCAGGTGTTGAACGTGCTATATCCGCTGCTTCAAGGGTTACCTCGTATGATTTTTGCACCATGGCATATTCATCCAGAAAATGCATGAAATCAATCAGGGCATTGTGCACGGCAAGTGGTGAGGCGTTGTTGTCTTTCATCATTTGGATGATCTTTTCTGCTTCCGCAATCCCTATTTTGGTGCCTGACAACTCTGTATTTATTTTGCCCGACAAATAAATATAGTTAGCCAGAGAATCCAGGTGATGGTTTGATACATGATGATCCAGATGCATTTGCAGAAAGTAGTGGGCGGGTTGGTAGGCTTGCTCATTTACCAGGCTGTCAAGTTTTTCCCTGGAGGGGAGGATGTTTGCCCCACCAGAGTTGCTTGTCAACAGCATGGATGCAATCAATAAAAAAACAATGCCTGTTTTCATCATTTTTGGTAGTAGGATGGTTGTTTGATCAATACAGTTTGGTTTAACGGTTTTAGATTTCTCCCCTCCCTCCTGAGGCTAAATCCATGTCACCTCGAACGGAGTGAGAGGTCTGCCATTATAAAATCAATATATAAAAAATTTGCCGGACAAAACTTATTCTTTGCGCTGTAATGTATTCATCCAGGCAACAGGAAACCTTAGTCCCGTAGCCTGTCCAGAACAAGTTTGCTTTCGGCCATCTCGCTTTCTTTCAGCAGTTTGATGGCTTCATCGGTTTTGCCTTGTTTCAGATAGGCCAACCCCAGATAATGCCTTGTTTCGTGAATAAATACATTGTCGGGTATTTGCAATGCCTTTTGCAGGTATGCAATGGCTTGTTCATCATTTTTCAGTGCAAGGTGTGCCACTCCCAGGAAGTAATTGAGGGTGTCGGTTCCGGCAAACGTATCTTCCAGGGCTTCCCACTTGCTGATGGCAGTTTTGTAATCCTTTCGTTTATAATCGATCATGCCATCAAAAAATAAATAATCTGCACCTGCGCTCATGGGAGTAATGAGCCCCGGATCGGGTTCAAAAAATTCGCTGAAGATTTTCTGGTTGTTTGAAGAGGGTGAAATGAACCGGAACAATCCGATGCTTACCAGGATAAGTATTGAAGCGGCAACCAGTAGGGCACTCAGACGGGGAATGGTAAAAGTGGGTTTGTCATGTACAGGATTTTTGTCGCCATTCTTTTCAATTGTATTTTTATGAAACTGGTTGATTTTTTCAAGCATACCCTCCCTTTCCAGGGCCTGGATGATGGCCCGGTGTTGCTCCACACTTTTCTCAAGAGATTTGTTTAGTTTTAATTCCTTCTCAAACTCCTGTTTTTCAGCCGCGGACAATTCATCGAGCAAGAATTTTTCTATTCTTTCGAATTGTTGGAAGTCGTTATGGGATTCCGTGTTTTCCATGTATTATGTTTTACAGTTTGTCAAATGCCAGTTTCTTCAGTCTTTCCATGCAGCGGTATTTCTTGTTTTTTACAGATGCTTCATCCATTTTAAATTGTTGGGCAAGCGTGCGCATTGACTTGCGATAGAAATAAAAGCCGGTAAGAAGTCTCCTGCAATCGGGTTTGAGATTTTGTATCCATCCGGCCACCCGGGTTATTTTACTTTCCCACTCTTTGTCTGTTTCATGGTCAGGTGCTTCAATAGAATCATAAGCACTATCATCCAGGTATGATTTTGAACTAAATTCTTTTGAACGCAGGTAATCAATCCATTTATTGTGAGCTACCCTGTAAAGAAAAGCATTGATGTGATTGCTATCGCGAATGTCAAGATCACCTGATTTTAACTTTTGCCATAGAACAAGAAACGCTTCCTGGTAAATATCTTTGGCTTCTTCCGCAGAGCCACTGTTGTTGATAATAAAATGCTGCGTTTTATAATAATTGTCTGCATAAATCTTTTGCAGCATCGATTCATTGATCGATGAATTACTTATTATTACACTATTTTTAGTTTCTGTATTTGCCAAGACTGAAACAATTTTGGGTCGTAAAATAAAATAAAGATACGACGAAAATTGTTTGTTTGGGCGAATTTTTCCATGAGTTAATGGGTTAATGTTTGATTTTATTATTTTGGTTAAAGTAAGCAGGCCCTGAATAAACCTTGAAGAATGTGCAAATACAAACTTCAAGGTTTATATTCGACCTGGAACTTAATTAGTTAATCAGAGTTTTGTGGCAGTGCCACTCACATTGATCGAAATGTCAATGAAAGAAGCGTTGTAGGAATAGGTGATTGAATTGCCATTAATAGACCCGGACCCTGATACCCCAACACTTTCACCCTCGCTGATAATGGTTTGTTGCGGAATAACAAAAGAATTGCCATCAACAGATGCCGTAATGGTTTCAGAAGGTTCTGCTGCAAAACCTGTTAAGAGAATGTTTCGTTCACTTCCCGAGGATTTGGTAATGGTAAAAGTATAGGTGTCACTTAAGGGTACCCCATTGAACACGAAGCTTTCTGTAGCCCTCCAGGTTCCTTCAAAAACTGCTCTCGCATCTACACTTTCGTCTTTCGAACATGCTGAAAAAAGGGTTGCAATACTCAGTAAAACAGCAGCCAGCATTAGATTATTCTTTTTCATAGTTTGGTTTTTTAAAAATTAATGATTTGATTGATTATAGATAGGATTAAAATGTTTAATGATAAACTTGAATTTTCTTCACGGTAACACCTTGATTGTCTGTGATTTTCAAAATATAGGGGCCGGCTTTCAATGCATTAACCCGGAGTTGATACGTTTCAGAGTCCGGAGTATGGCTTACCATAAGCCGTCCGGTGAGGTCATACACCTCAATGAGGTTGATGATGTTCGGGTTTTCGATGCTCACAAATTCAGAGGCAGGATTTGGGAAAACCTTTGTTTCTTCAGAGGTGCCTTCCCATAAATGGGTAGGATTTTCGAAGAAAGCCCTGAGGGTAACATCCGACTGGGGCATGGTATAAATGAATTCGGCCTGGGTAGAAACCATGGCGCCACCCACCCTGAACCATCTGAGGAAACTAAATCCTGACGCAGGCGTAGCCATGATAAGTATTTCTGCACCTGCTGCATATTGACCACTGCCCGACACGCTGCCACCGTGTGCGGGTGATGCTTCCAGCGTGAGGTTGTAAAGAGGTGAATCTGATGAATTGAAATGAGCAGTGAGTGTAACATTTGAAGATGGCATATTGAAGATAAAATCCGGCTGATTGCTAAGTATACTTCCGTTTTGTCTCCAGTTTAAGAAAGTGTAACCCTCATGAGCTGTTGCCGAAACAAGAATTTGCTCCCCGGCCTGGTAATTTCCTGCACCTGCCAGTGTTCCTGCACCGCTGGGCTGCGAAGATAGCGTAAGCTGCCAGGTATCAGGCGCTTGTTGCTGTTGAAAAACTGCCGTTAGGGTTAAATTCCCAACGGGCATATTGAATGTATAGGTAGATTGCGTGCTCACGGTAAAATTTCCATCGCGCCAGGCAACAAATTCAAAATTGGCATTTGCATTGGCACTGATGGTGACCTGCTGGCCCGAGGGGTATTGCCCGCCGCCTGAAACAGTGCCTCCATTGGAAGGGCTGGCCACAAGAGTAAGTGTATACTCAGTGGGTTGTCCCTGGCTGAAATTGGCTGTAAGGGTAGTATGGGATGCCGGCATGGTAAAGCTAAAAGCTGGTGCTGTGCTTATCACACTACCAGTGGAATTGGTCCAGTTCTGAAAAGTAAATCCACTGTTGGCAGTTGCAGAAACAGAAACCTGTTGTCCGGCTTCATACTGGCCTCCTCCGGCCACTGTGCCTCCGTTGGCAGGGTTTGCCTGCAAACTCAGGTTGAAAACAGGGGTGGATGAAGTGCTTCCCCAAATTTGCATGGCTACATCATGATCCAGGGCATCATTTTTCTGATGGGGGCCTTTTCCTATAAATGACGGATAGCTTTCAGGCTCATGACCACTCTTGTTGTTATGGTTGATCTGACTGGAAAAGGAATCGCCCGCACTGGAGCTATGCCAGAGAAACCAGCCATTTCCCCCTGATGATTGTACAGACACCCATCCGTTGCTCACTGCGGTAGGAGGAATATCAAGTTCGAACCGCCAGACATTAAACCCGTTGTTCCAGGGTGTTTCGGCAGTTATGGAGGTAGTCTGTACGTTCAGGTATTGCGCTACCGGATTGTTCCAGTTGGGAGCAGTGGCAGAAGGATTGTAAAACCGGACATTGAAATTCAGGTTGTTGCCGGGCTCCACATTGTTCCACTGGTTGTTCTGAAAAATAGCATACAACCCATAAACGACAATCTTTTCGACATCACCATTTACATTGGCAAAATTATCGGCAACCTCATAATTTATATTCGACCGGTTGGCGCTTACCACAGCACTTTTGTTATTTTCCACCGGTTCAACAGGCTGATCCACGAACAATTGGAGGTCACCGCCATTTCCGCCCCCATCCTGCAGGGCCGTTATCTTAACATCATCAATCAGCCACCAATAATCGTACTGCCCGAGCCAACGAAACTTTATTTTTACATTGTTTTGCCCCTGTGCGATGGAGGTGATGTCAAAGGTGCTTACCAGCGGATTGTTTTCAGAATTGTAACTGTTCACAGGGGCGTTTTTCCATTCATACAGAAGCGTTTGGGTGGCAAAATTGTTGGCGGATATGTATATGGCAATATCTGCATTGCCGAAAGTACGGGCAAGATGCTCCAGGGAGAAGGTTATGGAGGTAAGATTGCCGTGCTGGGCAAAATTGATGGCAGGCGTAATGAGTTCTACATTTTCATTGACACCTTCAGTACCATGACCGTCAGAATCAAGGATAAGGTATCCGTTGGCGGCGGTGGTAGAGTTGAGCTGCCCACCGTAATCCCCTCCGGTATTTGTCCATTCAAAACCGGGGAAACCGGCAGGGGCAATTACATTGTTCTGCCAGCCGGCAGGAAAACTTCCGGCAAAATCTTCCGAAAAAACAACTATCTGGTTGGGATCTCCCCCGCCATTATCATCTACCAGGGCGTTGGCCGCCAGAAGTGCGGCATGTGCATTGAGTCCTCCCGCTCCCAGCATACCTGTATAATTAGGGTTAGCCTGATAAATATTATCTACGTTTTGAATCATAAGGTTATACAACTCCATGGGAGTGAGGGTAACCTGGCCCACCAGATGCGACAGGATAAGTGCCCCCACCCCCGAAACGTGCGGGCAGGCCATGGATGTTCCGGACAGAAAACCATAATTACTCCCCTCAAATGTACTGGCCACATCGGTACCGGGACCCGTTATGTCTATCCACGGGCCATAATTGGAGAAATCGCTTTTTATTCCGTTGAAATCATAGGAGGCTACCGCCACAGCACCGGGATACACCGCGGGATACCAGGCCGCATTGCTGTTGTCGTTGCCCGCGGCAAAAATGACGAGCCCCCCGTTCATTGCTGTACCCCCTCCATTGGCATTGAAATAATCAATCCCATCCAGGGTTGACTGATTGTAAAACCCCGGAGTTAAATACCCCCAGCTGTTTTGTGATATGGATACCCCATTGTTGGCCTGGTAGGTGTACAATGCCAGATGCGATAAGCCGTGGTTTCCCTCTAGCAGATCCACGCTCATCATCCTTACCCCGTCGCCGTTTCCACTCCCCCCGGCCACACCGGCAAGGCCGGTATTGTTGTTGGTTACCGCCGCTACGGTGCCTGCCACATGGGTGCCATGATTACCGGCCACTGTAGAAGTCCCCTCCGGTCCAATGCCGGGCCATATATTGGCCTGAAGGTCGGGATGATTGTACTGTACGCCATCATCCACAATGGCAACCAGGATGTTGGGATTTCCTTTCTGGATATTCCAGGCTCCCGGAAGTTTTATGTCCACACCTGGTGTTCCGCCAAACTGGCCCGTGTTGTTGTAATGCCATTGATTGGCAGCATAGAACGGGTCGTTGGGTGTCCACCGTTTGTCTGAATTCTTTTCTTCGCCAATGAATTGAGGTTTGCCCACGGGCTTCACCAGGCCGATCCTGTAAACCGGTTCGGCAAAATGTACCATCTCCAGCGCCATCAGTGCCTTCACGAAGGAAATTACATCAGATTTTTCGTCAAACTTCAGCTCATACCACAAATCGAAACCCCAGGCTTTGTGTCGTGACGCATTTGCTTCTGACTCCGGTGACTTTTCGTACAATCCGTAAAGCAATGGCGTAAAGGATTCAATCCCGTAGCTCTTGCTCAATGTGTCCATATCAGGATGACCCGATTCCACATACCCTTTCTCTGATGCCATCAGCCGTTTTCCCTCAGGCAAAAAGCTTTTTGCTTCGGTTTTAAATCTTACATGTACTTTCCCCTCTTCATAAGCTTCTTTGGGAACCCTGTCCAAATCGATGGGTGGCCTTATGCCCCTTGCTACCTTGTAGCCATCAATATTTTCGGTTGTTGTTTGTAAAGGGTTATAACTCATGGTAGTAACATCCGGTGCGTTGTTTCTCAAAGGGATTTGACGGGCTTCAGCAACCGTAACACCACTTACCCATACAATACTTACCCACAAAAAAGTGAGCCTGCTTACCAGCGATTTATACATATTCTCCATCTCACAAAATTTTAAGTTTTTAGATTTGTTCACCCTTCACAGGGAAGGGCTGTTTGTTTCTATATCGTAAAGGGGGGTGTTTTGTCATCAAAAAAAAAGCATAAAGCATAAAAAACATTGGTTTCCGGAAAAATGTATGAACCAATTTAATCGGGGAGAGACTTCTCTCTACGTTCGAAGTGACAGGCTGTTAGAAAACCAGGAATGCCTTGTCAATTCTATCCTGCTTTGCAAGAGAGACCAGGAAGTAGCAGCAAAGCTAAATCTCGAAAGTTTTTCCGGACACCACTTTATTTTAATATTCTCGCAGAGAAACGCGAAGACGCAGTTTTTAAAAAATCATTGCATGATTTTTTTGAGGTCTGATTGGTGGTTGATTTTCCATTCAAATGCAGATGTTGGAGGTATGGGTTTTCATCGAATGGGCCAATCGCCCATCATACCAATGGAATCGGAGGTGCGGTATTTTATGAAGGAGATGACTGTTTTAACCGCTAAGGGCGCCAGGGGCGTGTGAAATGATTTTTGTTCTTTGAGTGTTTTTTATATTCTCGCAGAGACGCAAAGACGCAGTTTTTAAAAAATCATTGCATGATTTTTTTGAATTCTGATTGATTTACATTTTAAATGCTGATGTTGGAGGTATTATTTTCCATCGAAAAACAAAATAACTGCGCCTCTGCGAGAGAAAAAAATCAATGAACCGGGCCATGACAATACTATT
>RECE01000064.1 GCA_007694165.1 Bacteroidota bacterium | reverse complement strand
AAACAATAATACACAATAACATCCACGGAATCACAGAATTCATACCTAAACAGGGCTGTCTCATAAGTGCCTACTGGTCGTTGAGCCTGTCGAAACGACTTCTGATTATTAGCCAGATACCCGCTTCGACAAGCTCAGCGTCCGGATAACAACCGGCTTTTGAGACAGCCTCGTTTTTTTTTTGAACTTTTCACACCCTTTCAAGGCAATGGATAGCGGACGAATCCAATCGCGGATTTCAGCAATCAAAACCTTACAACCTTTAATTGTTGGGGTTCAAAGAATATCATGTAGTTCTTTAGCTTTTCCTGATTATATCTGTCGCCAGTTATATTCTGCTTTTCTCAGCCTGTCCATGATGGCTTTGCCAATGCCTGTTTCACTCACCGGCTCTGCAATCATGATTTCGATATCGTCGTCGTCTTCGAAAGCATGCATGGCTTCAAATATATTCACGGCATAATCCCTCAAATCCCCTTTTTCTGAAACCCTGATTACCTTGCGGTTTCCATTCTCCAGCTCACCGGAAAAGGAGATAAGCCCGGCCTTTGATTTGTCTGTTTTCATGCTCACACTATCGGCAATCAGAAGTTTCTTCCGGGGGCTGTAGTGCGATTTCATCATTCCGGGGGCGGAGAGTTTTTCAATTTCCGAATGACTGTCCAGGGGAACAACCTCCTCTAACTCCTCCTGGGTGATGATGCCGTTGCGAAGAATCTGGAAGCCATGTTCTGTCAGTTTGATGATGGTGGACTCAATGCCCACAGTAGTTTTGCCTCCATCCAGAATATAATCCACATCGGGAAGCTGCTTTTTTACATGTGCTGCCGTGGTAGGACTGATTCGCCCGAACTTGTTGGCACTGGGTGCAGCAACGGGGCAACCGCATGCACGAATCAATCCGAGGGCATAATCATTGGCCGGCATTCTGATGCCTACGGTAGATAATCCTGATGTAACAATGTCGGGCACCCTCTTGCTTTTGGGCAAGACCATGGTCAGTGGGCCCGGCCAGAATTTTTCCGCAAGCCGGAAAATCCTTTCATCAGCACCCATTACAAGCTCCTCCAACCAAGCCAGATCGGCAATATGGATAATAAGCGGGTCGAAGGAAGGGCGCTCTTTGAGTTCAAATATTTTTGCCACAGCCAGAGGGTCCAGGGCATTAGCGCCCAGCCCGTAAACCGTTTCGGTAGGAAAAGCAACCAGTTTTCCTTCCCGGATATACCTTGCTGCTGTTTCTATATTGGAGGAAATGCTCATTTATTTAGTATCTGCTACATTGATTTGCTACCTGTACACTAACTGCCAGGCGCATAAAAAGGATAAAAAACCAAAGGAAATTATGCATCATCAGTTCAGGCTGCAAAAATAGCGGATAAAGGGATTGTGTTGTCTGTATTTGGGAATTTTTCGCGTTGTTTCCCAAAAAAAAGGGGGGGCAGCATTCGCCGGAAATGATTCAAAAAATTACGTCCGATCAATTGTATTCAGCCCCTGGAATGCAATTGCAATTGTTGAAACTTCACCCTTTGGTTTGTGATGAATTTATCCAAAGCCGCAAGAAAATACCTGGCACACCCAGCTACGGCATACCCAACACAATACAAACCGTTTTGGGAATATTACTAAATGGCCATAAAGTTACCACCAGGAAAATTTACACCAAACCCGTATCATCCATTTCAAATTGATCGTTTAACGCAAATTCTTCAAATGCCAATGTAAATTCCGGACTTGAAGCATTTAGTTTATCAATCGTAAACGCACTCATCGAATCGACTTTGTTGATTGCTTCAAAAGGCGAACCTATGGGCCGTATCCTTCTTATTTTTATACCCAATAATTTGAAAAGTGGATTGAAAGGCCCTTTCTTTCCAACAATATTAGTGTATAACGAGCTGTTTGAGGCCAATGAAAACTTGATGTCGGCATTGACCAAATCACTGCTGAATCCAGTGAAATTACCATCCGCCTTGATTTCGAAAACGGAATTGCTTTTCCTTGAAATCAATAATGTTGTTATCTCTGCATTGACAATTTGAGCCAGGACCAGCCAATTGCGATTCCATTTACCCTCTTTATAAAGCTTCATAATCAGTGAGCCCAGTTCTGCGGTGTTTTCGATAAAATCAATACTTGTACCTTTTGTCATAAGCAAATAAGATGCTTCTTTTTCAAAAGTGATTTTAAAGCCGGCATCTTTAATATCCAAAGAACTTTTTGGCAACTTTGCATTTCCTTCAAATTTGGCCTCAAACTTCACTCCAGTCTCTGAACCAAAGTCCATGTCAGCTGTAGCCTGTCCTTCCCTTACAGAAGCTTTGTAATTTGTTAAACCAAAGTATTGATCTTCAATATGACCTGCGGATACAAATCCATTTCGCCTGCTAAAAGTTATGATTTGTCCCAGCGCAAAGGGCGAATGAAAACCTATTGGCCCGTTGTAACCCCTTTTCAACAAATTTCTGTTGTATTTTATC
Source organism: Bacteroidota bacterium (assembly GCA_007694165.1). Taxonomy (GTDB): domain Bacteria; phylum Bacteroidota; class Bacteroidia; order Bacteroidales; family UBA7960; genus SKVR01. The sequence continues at coordinate 2,338 of RECE01000064.1, read as the reverse complement.
AGTAGTCCCATATCCTTGTATTTAAAGATGAATATTGTGTTCTTTCAACTTTGTTTATACAGTGGCTGATTGCATGGCAAACTGCCAAAACATTTTACTCCACTCCCTTACCCAAAACTCACGGTGGCCCCCTTTCTACCATATGACATCTATTTCCCATAACATCGCATTTTTTTCAGAGCACTTGTCTCTTTTTTGATGTTAACCATAATGGAATTAAATTTACTCAATTATTTCTTATAACAACAAAAAGGAAATCAAAAAACAGCTCCATTTTCCACAATTACCCGTGAAACGGTTGTCCTGTAAAGACTAAAAAATACAATTTCAGAAAATCCCGAAACCCGCAAGGGGGCTTTATTTCACAGTTTACTTAGGGATTTACCGTGAATCGGGAGGTGATTCCCGGGTAGTTTATTCAAGAATGGAATGGGTGTAGGTGCAGTACCCTGCTCCGGTTTACAGCAGGATATCTCAACCCCGTCAGGTTCGTCTTCTCTGGGAACCTGAGGCTTTTCCTTAAGTTGAAATTTTCCTTACTTTTACTCATGGTTTTCTAATTTACTGTCCTGAACTGGTAAGTTAATTTTTGTCCGGCGAGTTAGGGGGCTTAGACAATAGGAATTAACTTTATTTTTATCGTTATGATGAATACAGCCACCATAATATCCTTTACGATTTATATTGCCGGGATGCTTGCGATAGGATTTTATTTTTATTTCCGGACCAAAAATATTTCCGACTATGTTTTAGGAGGCCGGGGGTTGAACCCGGTTGTTGCGGCATTGTCTGCGGGGGCTTCTGATATGAGTGGGTGGTTGTTGCTGGGGCTTCCCGGATTAATGTATATTACAGGAATTAGTGGTAGCTGGATTGCCATAGGCTTAACCATTGGGGCTTTCTTAAACTGGCATTATATCGCACGGCCATTGCGTGTCCTCACCGAGAAATACGATGATTCCATTACCATACCGGGGTTTATAGCCAACCGATTCAACAGCAGAAATCTGCGCATTGTATCTTCTGTTGTAATCCTTATTTTTTATACACTGTATGCATCATCAGGACTTGTTGGCGGAGCTAAACTTTTTGAAGCAACTTTTGACCTTGATTATCAAACCGCATTGATTGCCGGAACCATTGTTATTGTTTCCTATACATTCCTGGGTGGTTACAGTGCCGTTTCGTGGACTGATTTTTTCCAGGGCTCCCTGATGATGCTGGCATTGATTATTGTTCCCATTATTACTATTCATGAAATTGGTGGCCTCAGGGAAACAATCCATATAGTAGGCAACATTAATGCTGACTACCTGAATATCCGGACGGGTACAACATTTATAGGAATTATTTCATTACTTGCCTGGGGTCTGGGATATTTCGGACAACCACATATTCTGGTTCGGTTTATGTCGATCAATAGCGTAAAAAATGTGGATACCGCCAAATATGTAGGGATGAGTTGGATGATCGTCTCAATTATAGGTTCGTTAATGGTTGGATTTGTTGGCATTGCGTATGTTGCAGCTAACGATATTGATTTAGAGGATAGCGAAAAAATATTCATCCTCCTTTCAAACCTTCTTTTAAATCCATGGATTGCAGGTTTTGTGCTGGCAGCCATCCTGGCAGCTATTATGAGTACGATAGATTCGCAATTGCTGGTTTCATCCTCGTGTTTGACGCGAGATATTTACGAAAAGGTGATTAAGCCGGATGCAAGTGACAAAGAACTGGTATGGATAGGCAGAGCTACCGTAATTGCGATAGCCTTAATTGCGTTTTACATCTCTACCGATCAGGATTCAACCGTATTATCGCTGGTATCTTATGCCTGGGCAGGTTTTGGAGCTGCTTTCGGGCCGATAATTATCCTGTCGCTATACAATAAGAATATTTCTGCCGGTGGAGCTTTGGCCGGAATGATTACCGGAGCAGCTACCGTATTAATCTGGAAGCAATTAGAAGGCGGACTTTTTGATGTATATGAAATATTACCCGGATTTATTTTTGCTTTAATCGCTATTGCTGTTTTCAGCAAACTATTCCCCGTTAAACAAGAGCAAAAAGATCAATATGTAAAAATATGGGCAGACAAATAACAATATGCTCCCGGGTGAAATTGGGATGGGCCCCGTTTCGGTCATATTGCCCCCCTTTGTATGATTAGGTAAAAGAACGATTGCTCTCACCTTTGGATTTCAACAATAATAATTGTCGTATTTCCATAATATCTGCCTGCTTTGCGGCCATAATCAATGAGGGTTTGGCATCAAAGAGTATTTGGAAGATTATAAGAAAGAGGTTCATTTAATATCCAATTCTTCTTCAATCCATC
>RECE01000147.1 GCA_007694165.1 Bacteroidota bacterium | reverse complement strand
CGTGGCATTGCTGCTAATTGGCGTTCCCAATTCTCAAATCTGCATTCTTAAATCTGCATTCTGAAATCTAAATTTATACAATTCAATTGCCTCAACTTCCGTCTCCTGCCTCCAATCCTTCCATCTTCCAACTTCCAGCTTCCAGCTTCCAGCTTCCAGCTTCGACCTTCCAGCTTCGACCTTCCAGCTTCCAGCTTCGACCTTCCAGCTTCGAGCTTCCAGCTTCTCTCTCCCAAAATCAGATAAACAAATTCAGATTAGCTTCTTCAGTGCGTTCCAGGTAAGTGGCTACGCCTCCAAATTGCACCCCGTCGATGAGTTCTTCCTTCTTCACGCCCATCACATCCATTGACATGGTGCAGGCAATAAACTCAACGCCGTTTTCCTGTGCCTGGGTTATGAGCGATTCCAGCGAGTCAATGTTTTTATTTTTCATGATGTTGCGCATCATGCTGCTGCCCATTCCCATCATATTGAGTTTGGAAAGTTTGAGCCCTTTGCTGTTTCCAGGAAGCATCATGCCAAACATACGCCCCATGAAGTCCTTCTTCACGGCAGGTTTGTTTTGCTTTTTCAGAATGTTCAGCCCCCAGAAGGTGAAGAACAGGGAAACTTTTTTGCCTGTGGAAGCGGCACCGTTGGCGATAACGAATGAGGCCAGGGCTTTGTCCAGGTCGTCACTGAAGACCACCATGGTTTTGTTATCCATCACTTTGCCCGCATTTGAAGGCCTGGCAGAAGGTGAGCCTTTCTGCAGGCGTGCTGTAATAACCCCTGAAGCCTGCGATACATCGAGCAGTTTGTTGCCGGTCATGTTGGCCCAGGCTTTCACGTCCGATTCAAAAGCGGGGTCGGTAGCTTTCATTTCAATCACCTGGCCGGGTTGTGCATCCGCCACACTGTTTTTCAGCTTGAGAATGGGGCCGGGGCATTGCAATCCGCATGCATCGATTTGCAGGGGAGCAAATTGTTCGGCTACAGGGTGTTTCTCAAAGGCTTTGCTTTGGTAGATATTGTCGTCGAGTCCTACGTAGTCTTTCTCATAAATATCTTCGTTGCTTTGTTTCTGGATGGCAAACTCCCAGGTTTTGATTCCACCACTCAGGTTCTCCACATTGTCAAACCCGTTCTGATGAAGGATTCGACATACCACATACCCTCTAAGTCCCACTCCGCAAAACACTATAACGCGCTTGTCGCGGGGAATTTCCTTCATGCGGTCTCTGATTTCATCAATGGGGATGTTCAATGCATTGTGAATAGTGCCCAGTTCGAATTCGTCTGGGGTGCGTACATCCAATAACAGGGTGTCTTTGCTGTTGGTTTTTTCGATGTCGCGCCAGGAGCATGCTTTTACCCTGCCGGTGATGATGTTTTCTGCTGCAAATCCTGCAATATTTACGGGGTCTTTGGCAGAAGAGTAGGGGGGAGCATAGGCGTGTTCTATCTCGGTCAGATCGTAAATGGTCCCTGCGTTTTTGATTACGGTAGCCAGCAGGTCAATGCGTTTGTCCACACCATCATACCCCACAATCTGGGCACCGTAGAGTTTTCCTGTTTCCGGGTGGAATACGATTTTGATGCTCATGGGGATGGCACCGGGGTAATATCCTGCGTGCGAACCGGAGTGGGTGATGGAAGAAGTATAGGGTATATTGTTTTTGCGCAGAGTTCGGCCAGAAACGCCGGAGGAAGCCACGGTAATGTCGAAAACCTTGGCAATGGCGGTATTGATAGAGCCCTGGTATTTGCGTTGGTTGTCGCGGACAATGTTGTCGGCACAGATGCGCCCCTGCTTGTTGGCGGGGCCTGCAAGGTAAGTAATCTGGGGTATGTCTGTGATAGGGTTGGGATATTCAATGGCGTCGCCCACGGCATAAATATCGGGGTGCGACGTTTGCAGATACTCATTTACCTTGATCCCCCCTGTTTTTCCCAACTCCAGTCCGGCATTTTTTGCCAGGTGGCTGTCGGGGCGCACACCAATGGATAGGATTACCAGGTCGCTTTGCAAAACGCGCCCGCTTTGCAGGGTTACTGCGATGCCGCCGTTTTCCCTGCGGAAAGATGTAACAGCGGCTTTCAGGAAAAATTCCACATTCTTGGTTTTCAGGTGCTGGTGTACCAGCGATGCCATGCTGTAATCCAGCGGGGTCATTACCTGTTCGGCCATTTCTACAATGGAAACAAAGATGCCCAGCTTGTGCAGGTTCTCGGCCATTTCCAGCCCGATAAATCCTGCACCCACCACGATGGCTCTCTTGATTTTGTGCTCTTCAATGTAGTTTTTGATGCGGTCGGTGTCGGTTACATTGCGCAGGGTGAAAATCCCTTCGGAATCAATACCCGGAAGGTTTGGGCGCACAGGTTCTGCTCCGGGCGAAAGCACCAGCTTGTCGTACGATTGTTCGTACTCCTCTCCTGTAGCCAGTTTTTTTATACTGGCAGTTTTGGCCCTGGGGTTGATGGAAATAACTTCCTGCTGAACCCTTACATCAATGTTGAATCTTTGGGAAAAAGCTTGCGGGGTTTGCACGAAAAGACTGTCGCGCTCGGCAATGGTGCCGCCTATGTAATAGGGAAGGCCGCAATTGGCATAGCTGATGTGTTCTCCCCGTTCCACCATGATGATGCTGGCTTTTTCGTCGTTTCTTCTGAGTCTTGCTGCGGTAGTGGCTCCTCCTGCCACACCACCAATAATAAGTATGTTCATATAAAAATAAGTGTATAGTAGTTGTGAAAAAAATTACAATGCAATATGGTTGACCCCAAGAGGGGTAATTTTTTCGAGCGTTTGGTGTCCCGATGGGCTGAGGGTGAATATCATTTTTCGTTTATCGGCAGCGTCGATGCTTCGCTCAATGAGCTGCTTGTCTTCCAGCTTGCTCAGCACCCTGGATGCCTGGGTGGTAGTCAAACCGGTTTCTTCGGCAACATTGCCCTGGCATTTGCACCGTTGCGACAAGCAGCACAATACGATGGCTTCATCCAGTGAAATATCCGCCTGTTGTCGCAAATCCTGGTCCAGTTTCTGGAGTCTTCTCCAGCTTTTTTTTATCTGGCAGAAAGGAGCTTCTGGTGTGTTATATGTATCTGACATTATTTACAAAGTGAAATTATTACAAAGTGCAAATTTACGGGTTTGCAATGGAAATCTCATAGTGTTGTGAAATCTTTAACGTTTAAAGGAGTGTTTAAAAGCGAGGGTAGTTAATGGATTGCTAATTTTCTGAAATCTGAAGGGTTGCCGCTGTAGTGTAGTGAGAAGTCTGTATGAATCCAATCCGAAAAAATATTTCCATCCATCAATGTCATTGGATGTTGAGCCCAGCCAGAAAAGAGCCTTACAGTCTAAAACATGAGTGCTGAATGGGAAAGAGAATGAGCAAATCATTTTGCTGAGGCAACGGCAAGACCGTACTAAGGTTTTAAATTTCCCCCTTAAGAAATCCCTGCCTTACCGGCTCGTCAAATTTTTCGATGGCATAGCGCAGGGCGGTGCGGGGCATCTGTTGGTAGTGTTTTTGCAGAAAGGTGTATTCGGTGTCGTAATCACGGTTTCCGATTTCGCGCAACATCCAGCCCACGGCTTTGTGCATCAGGTCGTGCGGGTGGTTGAGCAATATTTCTGCAAGCCGCAGGGCATCGTCGTACCGGTGGTTGCGGATAAAGTGCATGGTGGTAATCATGGCAATGCGCTGCAGCCAAAGCTGGCCGGAGTTTGCATATTCGTAGAGCAGACGCTTGTCCTTGTCAAGTAGCCAGGGCCCCAGGATTTTGTAGGAGGAAGAATCTACCAGATCCCAGTTGTTGATGCCGGCAATGTTTTGCAGGTAAGTTTCCACTGCCGCTTTTTTATCCTCTTCGCTCCTGGCTTTTTCATATTTGAGTACCAGCATGAAAACTGCTGTCAGCCGGTGTTCATGGATGTTCTCCTGCAGCAACTGAGCCGTTTCGTCCAGGGTAATCTCCCTGAAAAATGTTTTGGCAATGGCCCGCTGGTCAGGAACCCTTACCCCCAGAAAAGTATCTCCCTCTCCATATCCTCCCGGGTAGGCCTGGAAAAACCGTTCCAGCTCTCCGGCTTTTTTCTTTTGGTCTGATTTGGAAAGCAAAGCTGATTTTAATTGCTGCAATGTGGACATGATGTTGCTTTTTGGGTTAAATCCGGATGCAAAGGTATTGGTCTTCGGTTAAAAAGTTCATTGATTGTTAAAAGCATGGCAAATTTTAATTTATGGGAAAAAAGTAGTAACTTAAAGGTCCGATTCGTGTTATTGGCTAACAACCCGGATTTTCCTCCCCCCTCCGGTACAAAAGCTGTGTTTCACCCCAGTCAGTAATTTAATGCCAGGTCTTATGAACGCTATCATCGACATTCATGCCCATCCGCAATTGAAGCCTTTGAACGCCAGCGAGGCTGAAAGAAAAGAAAAGGGAATCTGGAAATCTTTTACCCTATCGCCGCGGTGCGATAATCTCAATTCGTTGCTCAAAGGAGCCATCAGCAATACCAAGAAAAGATCGCAATCCAACCTGGAGCAAGCCCTCGCAGGAAATGTAAAGGGAGTCTTCCTGGCCATGGGGCCTGTAGAGCGGAATTTTTTCGACCCCAAACGCAACCATATTCTCATTCGCCTTATTCTGCGCACCCGACGAATGCCTGATCTGGCAGCTTGCATCACCGGATTTGATCTGGAGAAGGTAATGAAAGTATTCAACCGGATAAAAAAACAACAAGGGGTAGATTATTACTCCGAAGAGCTGCTGGATGAGTATGCTTTTCTGGTGGAACAGGCCCGGGATCGCAGAATGGTTATTGCCGGCGACTTTCAGGAGTTTGAAGAAAATTTTAAGAAGGACAATGTGGTTTCCACGGTGCTTACCATCGAAGGGGCTCATTCCCTGGGCAATTACCACGAGCATCAGGATTTTCTGCGAAACGTTGCTGAGGCAGATAAGCCGGAATTATACAACCGGCTGATGCCCCATTTTGAAAGTCATATTGCCCATATGAAGCACTGGAACAATGGCAGGCACTCCCCCCTGTTTATTACTTTCTGTCATCATTTTGGCAATCTGCTGGCGGGGCATGCCAAAAGTTTTGCTTCGGGCAGTCCCATCATGCCGGGGATGGATGATTTGCTTGATCAGCGCAATGGCAAGGACGAGGGTTTTAGCCGTCTGGGGCACGATGTGATGGAGCTTCTGCTCAGCAAAACCAATGGTCGCAGGGTATTGCCGGATGTGAAGCACATGAGCGTGAAAGCCCGGATGGAATTCTTTCAAATGCTGGAAGAAAAGTACTGGTCGAAAGGGGAGGAACTGCCTGTAATCTGCAGTCATGCGGCCATGAGTGGATACACAACTTTGCAACAGTCAAACCGTCCCGACAGTACTTCGCGATGGAAACGCAACTACCTCAGCCAACAATCCATCAATATGAGTGATGAGGAGGCATGCATAATTGCCCGCTCCGGAGGTCTGGTGGGGATAGTGCTTCATGGCGGGCGGTTGCCGGGAGGAATGGCCAAAGATGAGCTCAGTGAAGTGCAGCGCTCCGGAAACAATGACAGGATCAGGGATGTTGCCGTAAAACTCGTGATGAGCAATATTCTCCACTTTGTTAGAGCAGTGGGCAACAAAAGCGCCTGGGATTGTATTTGCCTGGGCACCGACATGGATGGCGTTATTGAACCGCTCTATCCCTATTCCCGGTATGAGAATCTCACTCCCATTGCTACCCATCTCACCCAGTTTTTTCACCGCCCCCTTGAATTACGGGAAATAGGCCTCAACCGCGATGATATCAGAAAACTAATGTACGGCATGGAGCCTGAAGAGCTTTCCAAAAAAATCATCAGTGGAAATGTTATAGCGTTTCTTCGCAAATACTTTCATGATGGATACCTGGGCAGACCACGTCCGGTGACAAAGAAAGGTTGAGTTTTAACAAATGCAATACAACCCAAAGTTGGGATGCAATGCAAAAGAGGCAGTATTTTACTCCTCCCTGAGCGTAACCGATGGATTAAGTGATCGGATTTTGTATATATGCAACCCTATGGCAGTGAAAACGGTTAATGCCACAAAATGAAATGCACCGGCGAAATGCCAGAAATTCAAGCGGGTGGCATAGGCGTAGGTTTCCAGCCAGCTTTTCAGCAAAAGCCAGCCCAGGCCTGAACCCAGCAAAAAGCCCAGGATGAAAAGTGCAAAATAGGCATTGATCAGCATGACCAGAATATCTACGGACCCTGCTCCCATTACTTTGCGAATGCCTATTTCGGTTTTTCGCTGGGTAATGTTATAGGCTGTGATGCCATATACCCCCAGAAAGGCTATAAAAACTGCCACCCAGGCAAAATATCCAAAAAAAGAAGCCACATTGCGCTGATGGGCATAAAAAGCTTCAATGTTATCTTCAATGAAGAAGAAATCAGGGGGATTGCCCGGGTCAAACAGGCTCCATGCATTATGGATGGCTTTGACCTGTTTTGACTTCTCTGCGGGGTTGAACTCAACAACCAGGTAATCTGCACCCGGTCCTCTCATGGGAAGTACCACCAGGGGGTCAACGGGAGTATTGAGCAGCAGGTAGTGGAAGTTGTCCAGAACCCCTGCAATTTTTCTGTTGGTACGTAGTTTTCCCTCAAGGAACTGAAAGTGAGTGGTGACTTTGCTTTCCAGAGGTTCAGCAAATTCCACCGAATCTGCGAGCATGCGGTTGACAAACACACCCTGTTGACTGTCAAAGAGCTCTCCGGAAAGGGGTGTGCCTTCTGTCTTTACACCCATCAGATCGAGATATTCCCGGGTTGTGTTAATGGTGTAATAAGAGCGGTAAACCTCTCCCGACTCCGTATGAAACAGGGTTGAGTTTTTTATGGGAAAGGTGGAGAAAACATAATTGGTTTTGGCTGTTCGCTTTACCAGGGGATTGTTTTTCAGCAAACTGTCCAGCAGGGGATAGGCTGACTTCAACTCCCTGTCTTTGATCTCAATGGCTGCAATGTGGTGGGTGTTGTATCCCCAGTCCATGTTTTGCATATAGCCAAACTGTGCACTGATAATAAACATGGCCACTATCATTAGCGTGGCAATGGAAAATTGCAGCGTGATGAGTATCTTTTTAAGCACCAGTGACTTTTTCCCGGGTCTGGAACGACTTTCGAGCAGTTGTATGGCAGGGGTCCAGGCAAAGTAGAATGCCGGAAATACTCCCGACAAAAACGCAGTAACCAAAAATACAAACAGAATGATGAGCGGGACATAAAAATCCTGCAAAAGATTCAGGCTGAGGCTCACCGTGAGAAGCTGGTTGGCATGAGGTATGAAAAGTTCCAGCATCAGCAATGCCAGCACAAGTCCGGTGAGCGCTGTGATAAACGATTCGGCAAAAAATCCGGAAAACAGCGAACTGCCGGAGCTGCCCAATATTTTCAGCATCGCCAGCTCTTTTCTCCTCTTGTTGAAATGGCCAATGGCAATGTTGGTGTAATTGATGGCTGCAATCAACAACAAGAAAAGAGCAATCACGATAAAAGCGAGGGTAATTTGCCTGTTCATCAATCGTATGATGGTGCTGTCGGAGTGAACTTCGTACAAGAGGTCTGAGTCCAGGTGAATACTCGCAATGGGTTGAAGTATAGGGATTACAGCTATGCTACTTATAAGTCCCGACTGATATTTCTGGTCAAAACCGGGCCACTGATTTTGCAAAAACTCTGAGGGATTAAACCCTTCAGCGGTTTTGATGTAAGTCCAAACGATAAAACTGCCAAAGGTTTTCTCGAAGGTCTCCCAGGTAACTCCAGGAATAAGGCTATGGGCAAAAAAGCCCGGCATCTGTTGTATGGTGGACAGAGATACAAGGGCATTGAACTGAAGATGGGTGTTCAGGGGTAGGTCCTCTATTACCGCAGTAATGGTGAAGAAACCTGCGTTTTTCAATTCAACCTTTGTCCCTTCCAGCGCTGTTGTACCAAAATATTTCATGGCCATGCTACGGGTAAGAACCATAGAAAAGGGCTTAGAAAGCGCAGTTTCCGGTTTTCCCTCCAGAAAGGTATGGTTGAAAAAATCAAAAAAGTTAGCGTCTGCAGCATAGACACCTCTCTCGGTGATCCTGCTGTTCTGGTGCTGAAAAACAAGGTCACGAAAGAAAATGCGCATATAGAAAATTCTCAGGCAGGATTCTATCTCATCAAATTCCTCCACCAGCTTCGGACCCAGAGGCGCTGAGCTTACTGCATAGCCCTCACGTTGGTCATGTATGCTGAAATCGCTGCCAACCCTGTATATGCGTTCATGCTCGTTATGATAAGTGTCATAGGTGGTTTCGAAGCGAATAAAAAGAAATATGAGCAAGGCGCTGGCCATTCCCAGCGATAAACCCAGAATATTTACAATGGTGTAAAGCTTTTCCCGGGTCATTCGGCGGTATGTTATCCTTAACAGATGGTTCATGGCCTGGGTTTAGTCGTTGGTTTGTTTCCGGGTTGTTGTTTGAAACGCCGGTATTACATCCTGCAAAAATAGAGAAATTTTGTGTTTGCCAGAACCTTTAAAGACTGTTAAATTTAATCGTTGACCCTAACAAGATTACGTATTATATCAAAAAGCATAAACCGGATGGCTTTTTTCTCCCATGAGCCTTCATTGAAGCTGCCCATGATAAAGGATTCTGTTTGGGGATGGAAAAACAAAAATGAACCCGTAGCGCCCATGTGACCCCAGCAATTGTACTTTGCAGGCATGAACAGGGGTACGGTTTTTATCTGGTGGATGCCATAGCCATAGTCTATGCCCAGCGCAAATCGTGCAGTGTCATTCATCATCAGGGCGAGGGTTTCTTTCTTTAAAAGTTTTCCTGTTCTCAGTGCTTTCATGAAAATCAGCATATCTTCCATGGGAGCAACAACTCCTCCGCCGGCATGGTCAATATTTGCGTATGCCCTGTTGTTGTTCAGACAGGTATTGCGAAGGTAAAATTCGGCCACCGGCAATTCCGGATCTTCTGCAGGTACTGAGTGATGGAGCATCCACGAATGCTTCATGCCAAGGGGAGTAAAAATATACTGGCGAAGCACCTCATGAAAAGGCATACCTGTTGCCTTTTCAGCAATCAGCGCAAGCAGGTGATAGTTGGTGTCTGAATAATGGAATTTCTTTCCAGGCTCAAATTTTGGCTTTGAGTTGGTTTTGGCCCATGCAATGGCATCTCTTAAGCTGAGAGGGTTGTCAGGGTTTTCAATAACCTGATTGAGCAAGGGCCAGAAATTGTCTCCCAGTCCTGAGGTATGATTCAACAAATGACTTATGGTAATGAATTTTGAATAATCTTTTTCTTTGTAAACATGAAGCCGGTGTAGCAGTTCAGGATCGATAAACCTTGCGATGCTATCCGAAAAATCAATTTTTCCCTGTTCATACAATATGCCTGCCAGGGTAGAGGTGAAAAGCTTTCCCACACTGGCCATATAGTTGGGCTGGTCGGGATGGGCATCCATCAAACCGGATTTCCCTTCTGCCAGTTTCAGATGGATGTTGAGTTTGTCAGAGTGTACCAACAGATAAGCGTTCTGCACTTTATTGTCGCGCTGTACTTTTCTGCTGAAAACTTTTTCCATTTTCAAAAGAGCTTCATTTTTTTCCATTGCTGTGCTTTTTTTACCATGCAGAACTGCTGTACTTATACCAATTGTCGGGTTGTGTATTGCCCCTGGCATGTGAGCCTGCAATCGTTTTCCTTACCTTACAGACAACAAAACCATACCAATGAGGATAAGTGTCAGTAAATGAGATAGAAACGTTTAAAATGGACGGGGTTGAAAGGCCCTGAAATTGTTCAATATTGAATGGAAAGTGTACGGAGGCGAACAGTGCTTTAGGGTGGAGATATTGATCTTTTTAGGTTTTCTGATCTTAGCTTGCCTCATTGATTGTCCTTTAGGGCTTTATCCATAACCAACACAATAAAATCAGATTTTGCACAAAAGTTATATGCGGTGGGAGATTGTCATTGCGGCGGTTGAGTTGATAGTCGAGCCTTTTAAAAGTTTCGATCAGCCTGTCTCCTCAATCTCACCATTTAGCTGTAAAATCATGTCAATGACGGGCCTGGAAGCCAGGCCGGGAACCGCTGTACTGCCAACATGATCAATCCGATGAACCGAAAATCCTTCCAATGCTTTCAGAATTCGTCTTTTCTCATCAACAAAGCATTGTGGCCAGGTTGCAGAATAGTCGGCAATAATCACCGGGAATAATCTCCCCAGTTCTTCTGTGGTCATTTCATCGGGTGTCTTCATTTTATACGGGGATATTTTTGTTATTAATTCAACCGAATAAAAATTAAATCACCAAAGATATGAATGGAAGTTAACGTAAACCAATTTTTTCCTCCCCGAGATACTTTCAGTCTTATCCCTTACAAAAAAAGCAAGTAGTGTCCGGTAAAAAGAAAATATCAATATTTTTACAATTTAGATTCCTCACTTCGTTGTGAATGACAGCAAGTTGGATTGTTGTAAATAAAACCCTAAAGCCCTGTTAAGGGCGGAATTATGGTAGTTAATGGTATTCCGCAGAAAATCTGCGCCGGAAAACAATCGTTGTTCAAAGAACTAATTATGTTGCCGGCGCTCCGGGGAAATATTTGATTGAAAAGACATCCTTAAAGTGTATTAATTAAAAAGTGCATTATCAGTAAAATACATAATCTGTCATTGGTAGCAAAGCGAGAGATCTGAAAAATTTCCCCGGACACTAAAAAAAAATCATCATAAATTGCAAGATCACCATCATGCTCACTTTCGGGGCCAGATTATTTTATTTATAACTATCATAATAACACTTAAATAAATAAGTCCTCCTGCAACTGCGCCAACCAATCTTACAGGATTCTCCACAGACTCAAAAGCAAAGTATATCCACCAGGAGGGAAAAATCATCATGAACCAGCTCCATGTGCCGGGAAAAAGAAAAGCCGGTATAGGAATCATTATGAGGAAATTGAGCAGCTTGCTCAGGGTGGCTCCTTCAATTTTATTGGAGGCATAAAAGGCCGGAATAATAGCCATTAATGGGGCAATGGCTGCTGTAAGCATGGCAAGCAAAAGAGTTTGTGTTATTGTGTAGCTTATTATTCCCGAAAAAGTGAGCATAAGCAATGCAGAAACAAAACCGAATAAGAACGTAATGGTCAATCTGAGAAGCGTAATGTGGCGGAAGGAAACAGGCAAAATCTGCAATACCTGTTGCAGGTGCTGGTCTTTCTCGTCCAGCATGGCAAAGGCAATGGCAATGCCGGGCATCACAGAACCCGTAATGCAAAACATGGCCAGCCCCAGCCCTGAATACTGAGCCGCTTCAGGCCAGGCTGACAGCAGCGGAGGATAGCCGAAATACAGGAGCGCCAGCATGATGAATGGCACAAAGCAAATGAGCACCAGTGAAGGGTCACGAATAATGTTTTTCAAATCTGTACGCACTATTTCTATCATGGCTGATTATTATTGGGTATGATTACAAGAACAATTTCTACTGCATCGCATTATGGACTTGCTTGTATTTAATGTCAGCAAGAAAACTCATCATTTTTACAATTTATCTTTCCATTATCTTATTCCAGCTGCTTCTAGCCCACAAAAATGCCAGCCAGATGGCCAGGGGCAAATAAATGAAAGCATAAATAGTTTCATGGATGGCAACGGTGCCACTTTCACTGAAAGCGGCAATAAACAATGTCAACGCCGCCTGGGTAGGAATCACATACCAAAGCCAGGTTTCGGTGATTCCAAAGTAATTCAGGAATGGGAGAAATCCGGGAATCATAAAAAGTGGGATGACAATGAAATACTGATTAAAGGTTTTTACCCTGGATACACCTACAAATCCTATGAAAATAAATAAAAGGGAAGAAGAAACAATGGCCGCAACAAGATATCCTGCATGAAACCTGATCCCAACACCTGCAACAGCCATTATCAGTCCGGCTGCCAGTGCAACCAGGGTGAGGGCTGTGGCTTTACTCCACAGGTATTCGGCGGGTCGCACCGGGCTTACACTTAAAGCCTGAAGTGTATTTCCACTCTTTTCAAACAATACCATCACCCCAACAAACAAAAAACCCAACATTACCGGATCCGTAAAAATCAGGGTAGTGACCACCATGGTAAAATTTTCTTCCGGTAAAACCTGAAGAATTCCGGCATATAAAGCTGTAATCACTGCAGCAACAAGCAATATTTTGTTGCGAATGATCAACACAAAGTCAAGTTGAAGAAGGGATGTAAAGCGATCCATGATTTTGCAGTTTACCAGGGTGAAAATAAAGGGTTGATTGTGGTTGTTCGTTTTGTCAATGTGTTGTTTGTGAAGGTAAAAACAGCGCTGATTCAAACCAGCCTTTCTCCGGTAGTTTTGATAAACACCTCCTCGAGACTGGCTTCTGCTGAATGAATCGACTGGATGTATTCATTCTTTATCAGGTTGATAAATTCCGGGTTTTCTCCCAGTTTGTCAAGTGCAAACTCACGACTGATAGTTTGGCCGTTGCCATATTCCAGGGTAAGTTTGCGTGTGCCATGCTGCAGCTTCAGATTCCTGGGGCTGTCGGTGAGGCTGATTTTTCCCTGTGTGATAAATGCCACCCTGTCGCAAAGTTCTGCAGCATCATGCATATTATGGGTGGTGAGAAAAATGGTCTTGCCCCGGGCACGTAAATCCAGGATGATGTTTTTGACTTTGCGGGCATTTATCGGATCCAGGCCTGATGTGGGCTCGTCGAAAAACAATATCTCAGGATCGTGCACCAGGGCGCGCACAAAGTTGAGCCGCATTTTCATCCCTTTGGAAAAGGCAGATGTGGGTTTATCTGCTTCCTGGTGCAAACCTACCATCTCCAGCAACTGCATGAGGTTGGAGTTTTTATTCCGGTAGAAAGAGGCGAAAAATTTCAGATTCTCCAGGGCTGTTAGCCGTGGATAGTGGTTGGGCAGCTCAAAACCCACCCCTATATGATTGTAGTAATCCTGGGTTAAGCTTCTTAGCTCGTTAGTGTCAATGCTTACATTGCCCTGGTATCCCCTGAGCAGGCGGATCAGAACTTTCTGTGTGGTGCTTTTTCCTGCTCCCGACGGACCCAGGAAACCGAATATTTCGCCCCGGTTTACAGTAAAACTGATATTGTTTACCGCTGCATGATCCTGACCGGGATAGATGTAACTCAATTGTGTAGCTTTTATCATGATTGTATGTGTTGATGGATTTAAATTGTTTCAATCCCTTTTTCAGGGCTTTGTATCCATTGAAAAATATCTCTTACCATTTGGCGTTCGCGCGACAATGTTTGAAAACTCTCTTTCAGCAGAACACCATGCATTTCTGTACCGTCGAAAAGTCGCATCAGCAATTCGGCCATCCTGCTGGGTTGCACATTTGCTGACAGCTCCCCTTTTTGCAGGGCAAGTTCAATGATGCTTTCCAGTTGCCGTTTCTCATGTTGCATAAAAAGTTCTGTTTTTTGCCTTGCTCCGGGCAGATGCTGAATGGCGTGCATGATAAACATGAAGAAATTGATCTCGCTGTGTTCAACACCCAGATGTTGGGCAAACATCTTAAATGCAGCTTCTTTCTGCTCAAGAAACAGATCCATGTTTTCTACAAATATTTTGGAGGAATCGGGTTGGAAAGCCTGATCCGAAGCTGCACTGAAAAAGAACTGCTCAACGACCTCCTCAAACAAGGCATCCTTACTTTCAAAATGATGATAGAATCCTCCCTTTGAAAGTCCTGTAGCTTTTAGAATAAGGCTCATGGTCACTTCTCTGTATTCCAGGGTCATGAACAGGGCAAAAGCCTTTTGAATAATTTGATCTTTTGTTTTCATCATTACAAACCGACCTGTTGGTTTGCAAAGATACAGTTTTTTTTAAATCCGGGTAAAAAAATAATTCTTTTTAGGATAAATATATCGGTATGGTTTTTGGTTAAAGAAGCGACTGATGATGTGTGAGGGTGTTTAAATGCGTTGATAATTAGATTCTAAGTAAAATACTGTAATTTGTTTTATCTATCTTGTATTTGTTTAATTTTGGTGTGTCAAATTAATTCTTTATGCTATGAAACTGCTTCTTTGTATGGGTTTACTGATGGCTGGTTTGCTGTTTGTTCCTCCAAATGCATCTGCTCAACAACAACCCCTGACGGAAGAGCCGGATACTACTGTTTATGTAGTCAGAAAAAATGATGGCACCCGTTATGTTGGGAAAATACTCTATCAGGATGCCCGTGAAGTACTCATGGAAACCCTTGAAATTGGGCAGGTATATATCCCGCGGCACGAGATACGAGAAATTCGTCAGGCCT
Source organism: Bacteroidota bacterium (assembly GCA_007694165.1). Lineage (GTDB taxonomy): Bacteria > Bacteroidota > Bacteroidia > Bacteroidales > UBA7960 > SKVR01. The sequence goes on along the minus strand of RECE01000147.1, from coordinate 6,971 downwards.
TGCCCGGAGAAATTCTTACTGACGGAGCCTTTAAGGCTGCCGATGTTTTTTCTACACGCTATTTTATCACTACCAACGGTTTGCCCGTTAAAAAGGGAGATTCGTATATATTGTGGAACCTCTATGGGCCTGATTTCCAGTTTGGAATTAGCGATAATCTTGGAGTGGGTATTCTTACCTCCTGGATTGGAATACCTGTAATCGGAAGCATCAAATACAGCATTCCCATCAACGAAAAATGGAATGCAGGCCTGGGTACCCTGGTGGGTTCCGGTTCATGGGCCATGCCCAGCTTTGCCGGCATATTGCCATATGGGGTTATTACCTGGGGCGACCGGGTAAAGAATATCAACCTGTCTCTGGGTTATGGGGGAGTTACTTATAAAACGGAGGTTTACGAATATCACGGAACGGGCTACAAGTATAACGAAAAGCGTGAAAATGAGGGCTCTTTCCTTATTTCGATAGCAGGGATGGCTAAGCTCAATGATAAAGTCAGTATTGTGTTCGATACTTTCATTATTCCCCGAAGTGGCAGTTATACCACCACCGAATACTATGATTACTACGATTACAATACCGACCAATGGGTGAGTAGGTATGAATCCGTTACCCGCAAAAAGTACAACATCGCCCTGATTCTTCCCGGCTTGCGCTTCCAGACCAGGCCCGATTCTGCATTCCAGTTTGGCTTTGCCGGCATACGTGCCGAAGGCGAAACCACCGGTTTCCCATTGCCCATGGTGCAATGGTTCAGGAAATTATAGAGATTGTCTTTTAAAAAGAAAACATGCATAGGCGAACCTGCAAGACGGGTTCGTCTTTTTTTGTTGGTATGTAACCCGTCATGGATACTAATTGAGAATTCATATTCCAGACCTATCAATCCAATCACCTTGCAAAAATTCTCTCTCTGTAAGAACTCAGTTCGGTAATATATTATGCAAATATTAAATTTCTATCCTTAGCGTTTAAAACCGGATAACAGCACTTTCTCTATCTGTAGAATGTGTATTTTTACAGCTTGGTTTTTACAAGCTGATTTTTCGGTTACAAAAATATATTCTGCTGTTTATGAAGTACTTTGTTGGTATTGATATTGGTTCGGTGAGTGTTAAAGCAGTCCTGACCAACACTGATTTTGCTGTTCTACACAAACAATATACCCGTCATCACGGGCAAAGCATCCAAACCACCATTGATGTCATTGAAAATATCCTGGAGCAATATCCCCACTGCCCGTTGGAGGGGATTGCCTTTACCGGAAATGGTGCATCGATGGTGGCGAAGCTTATGCAGGCCCATTATGTAAATGAGGTGATCGCCCAAACCAAGGCCACCGCAAAGTTGTATCCGCATATCCGCAGCATCATTGAAATCGGGGGTGAAGATGCCAAACTGGTGAAGCTGGAACCGGGTGCGGCACAGCAGCCCAACCGCCTGAAAGATTTTGGGATGAATACCGTGTGTGCTGCCGGAACAGGTTCTTTCCTTGATCAGCAGGCCGCCCGACTGGGCGTATCCATCGAAAAGGAATTTGGCGCGCTGGCAGTTACCTCTGCAAATGCACCCCGCATAGCAGGAAGATGCAGTGTCTTTGCCAAATCAGATATGATCCATTTGCAGCAAACGGCAACTCCCGTGGCCGATATCCTCATGGGCTTGTGCCTGGCCATGGCCAAAAACTTCAAAAGCAATGTGGCCAAAGGGGAAACACTGGAAAAGCCTATTTCCTTCCAGGGAGGGGTAGCCGCCAATGCCGGAATGGTTAAGGCATTTGAACAGGTGCTGGGGCTGCAGGAGGGCGAGTTGTTTGTGCCTGAACATTACACCTGCATGGGTGCCCTGGGTGCTGTGTTGTCAATGACAGACAGCCATGCCATACAGCCCTTTACCGGGATCACCCCCCTGAAACAATACCTGGAAACACCCCGCAACAACAACCGCATGCACGAGCCCCTGGGCGATGGCGACTACCCCATTTACACACAGGAAGAACCCCTGCAGGAACCTTTCCCGGCGGAAGTGTTCCTGGGAGTGGATATCGGCTCCATCAGCACCAATCTCGTGCTCATTGATAACCGGCAAAGGGTGGTGGCACGCCGCTACCTGATGACGGGAGGCAATCCCCTGGAAGCCGTGAAGAAAGGGCTGGCAGAAATCGGAGACCAGATGGGCGATAAAGTAAAAGTGTGTGGGGTAGCTACCACCGGCTCAGGCAGGTACCTTACAGGAGACTTTATTGGTGCCGATGAGGTGAAAAATGAAATAACGGCCCATGCAAAGGGTGCGGTGAATGTTAATCCAAAGGTGGATACCATTTTTGAAATCGGAGGACAGGACTCCAAATACATTTCCCTGAAGGATGGGGTGGTGGTGGATTACACCATGAACAAGGTTTGTGCTGCGGGTACAGGTTCCTTTTTGCAGGAACAGGCGGAAAAGCTTAATATTAATATCAAGGAGGAATTCAGCAGCCTGGCATTGTCTGCCACTTCTCCTGCCGCACTGGGCGAACGCTGTACGGTTTTTATGGAGTCGAGCCTCAACAAACAGCAACAGATGGGAACCCCCAAAGAGGATTTGCTGGCCGGGCTGAGCTATTCCATTGTGAAGAACTACTTATCTACGGTAGTGGAAAAGCGGCCGGTGGGTGAGGTCATCCTTTTCCAGGGAGGTACCGCTTACAACAGGGCCGTGAAAGCTGCTTTTGAGAAAGTTTGTGGCAAAAAAATCATCGTACCCCCGCACCACGATGTACTGGGCGCCCTGGGATGCGCCCTTATCGCCATGGAAAACAGGCCCGAAGCAGGATCACGCTTCAAGGGGTTCGACCTGGCAAAAAACCGCCTGGAGTTTGGTTCCTTCGTGTGCCAGGATTGTTCCAACGATTGCGAAATCCGCACGGTGCAGGTGGAAGGCAGCCCCAAGCCCCTGACCTATGGCAGCCGCTGCGGTAAGTTCGACGAAGAAAAGCAAAAAGGAGTGGCCAACGATTTGCCCCGCCTGTTTCGTGAACGGGAAAAAATGCTCATGCATAATTATTCTCCTGCAACTCCTCCTGCAAAGCATGCCCCTGTGATAGCCATTCCCCGCTCGCTCTTGTTTTACGAGATGCATCCTTTCTGGAATGCTTTCTTCACGGGACTTGGCTTCAGGGTAATTACCTCGCCCCCTTCCAACCGGGGCATCATCACCCGGGGCTGCGAAGCTGTGGTGGAAGAGGTGTGCTTCCCCGTGAAGCTGGCCATGGGCCATACCCTTGAGTTGCTCAAACAGGAGCCTGATTACCTTTTCCTCCCTTGTGTGGTCAATGGCGATCCCATTCAGGCAGAAGCCTGTGGCTCGTCCGTATGTCCGCTGGTGCAGGGTTTTCCTTACATGAGCGATGCAGCTCTCGACTTTTCTCAATACCCTTCCAAAGTGCTGCGTCCGGTGTTCCATTTTGAAAGCGCCAATGTGGAAAAAGAATTGCACCGCTTTGCCCGCGACCTGGGCTATGCCGGTGCCAAGGTGCGCAAAGTGGTGGCCGATGCCTTCAAAGCCCTTGCCGATTTCAGGGCCGCCATGCTCAACAGAGGGAAAGAAGTGCTGGCCAGCCTGCCCGCCGGCAAACCTACACTGGTAATTGTAAGCCGCCCCTACAATGGCTGCGACCCGGGGCTCAACCTGCGTATCCCCCAAAAGCTCAAAGACATGAATGTGCTGGCCATACCGGTAGATTTCCTGCCGGTGCAACCTTCCGACAGCGAGCACATGAAAAATATGTACTGGCGCTACGGACAACGCATCCTTTCGGCTGCCGAATTCATTGCCAAAACACCCCGGCTGCATGCCCTCTACATCACCAATTTTGCCTGTGGCCCCGACTCCTTTGTCATCAAATACTTTCAGCATGCCATGAAAGGCAAGCAGATGCTTACCCTTGAACTGGACGAGCACAGTGCCGATGCGGGCGTCATCACCCGCCTGGAAGCTTTTCTCGACAGCCTTGAATCAGTCGGTCTTCAATCCTCCAACGGAGGAGAAAACGGCAAATACCAGGTTGCCAAAAAAGATGTTTCGCGCAACCGTACGATTTATATTCCGCACATCGATGACCATGGCAGGGGAGTGGCTGCGGCGCTCCGGTACAATGGCATCGCATCGGAAGTGCTTCCCATGTCTGACGAGCAAGGGCTGGAACTGGCCCGCAAGTACGTGAGCGGCAAGGAATGTTATCCCTATATGATCACCGCAGGCGACATGTTGAAAAAGGCACAGGAAAAGGAATTCGACCCTTCACGCGCCAGTTTTTTCATGCCCACCACCAACGGACCCTGCCGCTTCGGCCAGTATTGTCATTCGCACCAGCTCATGCTGGAAGAGGCCGGGCTGGGAAAAGCGCAGATGATCACCATCGATCAGGCCACCGGCTTCGACAATGATATGAAAAACCTGGGGGCAGGGTTCAGAAAACTATTGTGGCAGATTTTTGTGGCCACCGACAATGTCAAGAAACTACTGCTCAAAACCCGTCCCTACGAGGTGACCAAAGGGCAGAGCGATAAGGTGTATGAAACATGTATCCGTTACCTTGAAAACCAGGTGGAGCAAAAAGGTACAGTGGGCGACAGCGTAAAGCATGCCACACAGCGGTTTGCCGAAGTGCCCATGAGCAATGGAATACAAAAGCCGCTCATTGGCATCATCGGGGAGATATTTGTGCGTTCCAATGATTTCAGCAACAATTTCATCATCCGCCAGATTGAGGAACTGGGAGGCGAAGTGACCATGCCTACCTTCCACGAATGGATATTGTATACCGACTGGGAACGCCGCATCGACCTGATGCGCGAAGGTGACTATATGGGATATGCCAGAGAAGTAATCAGCTCCTTTGTGCAAAAATATTATACCCGCCGCGAAACACAACCCATGAAAGGGAAAGTGGAGCGTTTTCTTTATGAAATGCCCGTAGACGATCTCATGAAACTCTCGGAACCTTACCTCACACAGAACCTGCGCGGTGAAGCCACCCTGAGCATTGCCCGTGCCGAAGAATATGCCCACCATGGCTTCCATGGGGTGGTAAACCTTACTCCCTTTCATTGCATGCCCGGCACCATTGCCAATACTTTGCTGGTGCGCTTTGCCAAAAAATATCCCAGGCTACCGGTTTTAAAAATGGTTTACGACGGCACGGAGCAGTCGGGAGAAAGACCACGCCTGGAAGCTTTTATGTTTCAGGCAAGGCAATGGGTGGTCAAACAGGAATAGGATTTCGTTTCGACAGGTGGTATGGTGAGTTATTCGAACCACTCAACGACCGGCAGGCACTTTTGAGACAGCCTCGTTTTTACGGGTATTGCATTCTATCAACCCCCTGCTTTCAGGTTTTATCCATTATTTTGGTAAATACTTTTCCAGCCATTTCAGTTGCCGTTCGGCCGCATCAATGATAAACTTAGGCTCGCGGATGCCGTGCGGTTGGCGCGGATAAGTCACCATTTTGGTGTCGATCCCTCTCCTTTTCAAACCCACATACATTTCATACCCCTGGCTTAAAGGTACACGGATATCTTCCTCGGGATGCAGGATAAGTGTAGGCGTATTTACCTTTTCAATATTGAAAACTGCCGAATGCCTGATGTGCTTGTCGTAGTCTTCCCAATATTCGCTTTCAAAATAATCGGGCAGGAAGCTGGGGATATCCGATGTTCCGGTCATACTCACCAGGTTGGAAACTCCGGCTCCCATCATAGAAGCTTTAAAGCGATCGGTGCGTGTTATGGCAAAAGCAGACATAAAGCCGCCGTAAGACCATCCCATGATGGCCTGCCGGTCGGGGTCTACCATCCCTTTTTCAATCAACAGGTCGATACCGGTAAGCATATCCTCCAGGTCACCGTAGCCCCAATCCGACAGATTGGCCATGCGGAAATCCTTACCATACCCGCCTGAGCCTCTGAAATTGGGGCGCAGGATAAAGTAGCCTTCTTCAGCAAATTTCTGCAGGGGATAAACACCGGGTGCTCCCACGTACGTTTCTCCAAAAACCCCGGTGGGGCCGCCATGCACATGCAGAAGAATGGGGTATCTCTTGCCTTCTTCATAGTTGACAGGGTATATCAGGGGTGCTTCCATAGGCATTCCGTCATGGGAAGTATAGCGAAACACCTCCGCACGGGCGATGGGCGATAATTCGTATCCGGCATTAATCTGCGTCAGGAGGAAGGGTACGAAATTATTTACGGAGGAAAAAACTACATCTGCGGGTTTATCAAAATCTTCATGCAATGCTGCCATTACACTGTTATCTTTTGACAGAGAGAAGCCTGTAAACCTTCCGGAACCCTCTGTAATCTGACGATATTGGGCATCTTCTCCCGTAACGGGCATAGCGAACAAATCAATGGAGGTTTTGTGCAGCTCCCAGTAAAAGATCTCGCTTCCATCGGCCGACCATTGTACCAGTCTGGGCTCGTCGTCGTGGGTTTTGCCCAATTGCCTTATATTGCCATTGTTAAGGTCTTTGATTTTGAGGTAATCGAAGCCCGGCCAGCGGTGGTTGCCGCCGTCACTGGTGAATGCAAGATAGCGACCGTCGGGAGAATACATGGGATTGGTGTCGCTGCCTCCCAGGTCAACCAAAAGACTTACCTCACCTCCCCGGCTGGGAACCGTTGAGATACTGGTAAAGGGTGCATATTCCAGGCCGGGTCTTGGCTGGTGGTCAAAGGCAAGGGTTGTTCCATCAGGTGACCAGTCGAAATTCCCTACACTGAATTCTCCTTCTGTAAGCCTTTGCGCTTCCACAATTGTTTCTTCTTCAGGATTTATATTCAGTACATAGAGATGAGTTTGCCGGATATCCTTATCTACCACCTTCATATCCTCCTTTTCTTTTTGTCTTCTTTTTTGCTCATCGGAGAGTGGGTCGGTCATGCTGAAAGCAATCCTGTCTCCCTGTTTTGACCATTGATAGCGTC
>RECE01000153.1 GCA_007694165.1 Bacteroidota bacterium | reverse complement strand
CCAGTGCCAATCCTCCCAGCACTGAATAAATTACCAGCTGCTGGAAGTTCTGAACCGCCTGCAGCCTTTCGTTTTCAGTCTGGTTCAGTTGTGCCCTGTTTTCCAGCAGTTCAATGTCTTGGCGCTGAATACGTTCTACGCGTCTTGCCTGCAGCAGGGAGTCTTCTTTGGCTCTTACAATTGCAGAAATGGAGTCTTGCTCCAGCTGAAACTGAATCCTGTTTTTTTCCATCTCCAGCACACTTACACGCGCCTCTGCCTGCTGACGAAGGATCTCCAGCTGGCTCTGTTGCTCTCTTTCCTGGAATTCACCCCTCATGGTCTGGCGGCTGAAATGCTCCCTTATATCGTTGTATTTCTGGCGAAATTCTTCCCCTTTTCTGATGTTGCCGATATTGGTGTAACTGGTAGCCAGCTGCCGGTAAATATTTGATAAAATAGATTCATAATTGATTTCAAGGGCAATTTTCTGAGCGTCTTCCAGCAGCCTGATGGCTTCTCTGTGGTCATTGCCAAGATTTTTTACATAGGCAAGATCTACCAGTGCTGTCGCGATGCCCTGGGGTTCGCCCATGCGCCTGCATACTTCAAGATTGCTGGCGAAGGCCCGGTCGGCCCGGGCAATGTCTTCCAGGTCCAGATAAATGAGCCCGATATTGCTGTAAAGATTCTGGAGATTTACCAGGTCATTGAGCTTTTCAAAATAGGGTGCTGCACGATGAAAGTTCTCAGCGGCTTTTTCCAGTCTTTGATTCTCCCAGTAAAGATAACTTATCTGTGTAAGGTAGGATGCCGCGAGAGACGGATCTTCTCTGTTAACATAATACTCAACCAGCTCTTCAAGCCGTTCTATGCGATCGAGCACCGTTTGGCTCAGCACCTGTTGATGTTGTCCCTGAACACCCGCCGCAATCAAAAAGAAAACCCCAAACAATCCTATCGTAAGGGTTTTGTAAAGTAGCTGGAGTAAAAGGTTTCTCATAGAGGGCCCTGTTGTTTTGATGATTACAAATTTACAATATTATTTGAATAGGAATTTAACCTGTTTTGTTTGGGTGATTTCACCTGTTGATTATAAAGGGTTTGCCGCAAAATTCTACAATAATCTATGCACGTGGGTAATTTTCACCCAGGATTATCCTCGCTATTGTTGCTGTTTAACACCTTTATTGTTGCAGAAAATGGCATGGTCGCAAATTATTATATGCCGCGCAGCGGTTACACGAATACTCTCAATGGTTATACCTGCCAATTACTTTTATGGTTACATTTGCTCTCACCTTTTTAGCACAAAAGGCTAATTTTTATTTCTGTTTCGGCAGTTTCTGAATAATTTGCATAATTTTGTTTTTTCGGTAACCCAAAATTCCTCTGACTTTTATATTTGGAGGAGAAAAAGATGGGAGGGTTAACATATTTGATATTAAACTGGTATCAGAAAAAAATTCAAAAGAGTTACACTAAAAGCAACGATAATGACCAGGATTCACCTTTTCTTACGGTATTTTCTTTTTCTAAGCATTTTATTTGTCATTCCTCAATGGACATTGGCACAGGATTTTGAGGTGGCCCCGGTTCGGGTGGTTTTCAATGCTGCCCCGGGTGAAACCCAAAGCCGCACTGTTACCATAAAGAATCATGGCAACCGCAAAGAAACTATTACTCTGCGCATGCAGGATTTTTTGGTGCAGCGCGACGGTAAAATGGAGATGCTGCCTGCCGGGTCTACCCGCAACTCCATTGCCAGCTGGGTCACTATAAATCCCGGATTTATTGAGATGGAACCCAATGAATCGCGCACCATTCAATTGAATTTGCAGGCTCCCAATGACGAGTACAGCTCTATGTGGGGAGTGCTGAGTTTTGTTACTACAGCAGAACAAACCGCTTTTTCTGCCGACAGAGATTTGCAAACCGGTATGAGCCTTGCAGGGAGGATTGATATTTTCCTGTCTTACATTCCTGCCACCGGAGAAGCCGGCAGAATTGAAATCAACAACCTGCAGGAAGCAGAAAGCACAAACCCGGAAGAAAGGTTGTTTACCGTAAATCTCGATAATCTTGGGGAGCGCATTACTGCCGGAAAAATTTTTCTTGTGGCGTCCAACCTCCGAACCGGCCAGGAACATCGCTTCAGAACCATTGATGTTACTACCTATCCCCAATCCTCGCGCACTGTTGAACTGACTATGCCTGCAGGACTTACCCCGGGAACCTATTCTGTTGCAGCCATACTCGATTATCCCGGAAGCTCATCACTGAAAGGAACCCAAATAACCATCAATGTTGATTAAACCCTTGGGCAGAAATTTTTTTCTTTTTGTTTTTTCAGGAATAGTTTTCGTTTTCATTGCTTTTCCAGGCAAAACCTTTGCCCAGCAAAGGAAGTTTGAAGTTTTTTATCCTGCTACAGATGTGGCGAAAGAGGTTTTTCATGGATTTATTTATGAACAGGATACGATAAAACACGGGGCATACCAATATTTTCTGCCAAACGGCAGTTTGCGTCAGCAAGGACAATTTGAGCAAAATCTGCCCGTGGGATTATGGCGCGTGTTTTATACTGATGGAGCAATCCACCAGAAGATCAACTTTGGTAAAGGGGTAAGAAATGGTGAATACGAATCCTATTTTCAGCATGGACCTCTCATGCAAAAAGGTACCTACCTAAATGGAACGCTGCATGGTAAGTTTTTCGTTTATTTTGAAAACGGAACGGTGGAGAGTGTCACTGAATATAGCCACGGACTGGCCCATGGTCTGCGAATAGAGAATTATCCCGGGGGTACGCCATACATAAAAAGTGAAATGGTGCAGGGAGAGGAGCACGGGCTTTATCTTCAGTTTTATGAGAATGGAAGCATCAATTATCGGGGACGAAAAGTGCAAGGACAATTTGATGATACCCTCTTTGTATACTATCAAAATGGCAGACTACAAAGGGTGGGTTTCTATGAAAATGGAAAATTAAACGGCAATTACAAAGCATTCCATCCTTCCGGAAAAGATATGATTGTTGCGGTGTATGCCGATGGCATGCTCAATGGGCCATATACGGAATATCATAATAATGGGGTGATGAGTCAAACAGGTCAGTATCTGAACAGTAATAAGGATGGGTTCTGGCAATCTTTTTACCCTGATGGCAATAGCTATACACATGGAAAATTCAGAGAGGGTCTCTTTGAAGGGATGTGGCTGGTAAATTATCCCAACGGGAGGCTGAAGCAAAGGGGAGCTTATTTGTATGGAAATGCTTCCGGAACCTGGGAGTTTTTTTATCCCACAGGATATTTATCCCGAAGAGGGTATTATGTCGCAAACAAAAAGCAGGGCCCCTGGATTTACTGGGATGAAAGCGAAAAGATGACTCCTGTAAGAATGGTATTCTATTCAAATGGCAGGGCTTCCGGCCCTGTGCGAATCTTCCCTCCTAACAGAGATTGACGAATATTCTGTTTTTGAATCTGCGAAAATCTGCACGCTTCTGATGCAGGGTTTTGTTTTGTAAAACCCATCTGTTATCTGTTTTTTTTGTATATTTACCATGTCAGAATTGAATTAGCCAACAAGGTAATTTATTAATATTAAAGCTGTTTTATATGAAAGGACGTGCGCAAAAAATACGCCTGGGAGTTTTTATCATGTTCAGCTCCTTGTTGCTTCTTATACTTATAGGGTTCTTTACCGCCCGGCGGCTGTTTGAAAAAACAGATATATACTATGTCGCCTATCGCGATGTATCGGTAAGTGGATTGGAGGCCGGTAGCCCTGTGAAATTTATGGGAATCAATGTAGGAAGTATTTCGAGTATTTACATCGACCCGGACGATGTGAATCAGATAATTGTCAGGCTGTCGCTCAAAGAAGGTACTCCGGTGAAAGTAGATGCTACGGCCGATATTGTATCCATGGGGATTACAGGTTTGAAAACCATTGAAATCCGTGGTGGAACCAATGAGGCTGATTTTCTCAAAGAGGAACAGTTTATCAGGCAGGGTACCTCCCTGGTGGAGGATATCAGCGGACAGGCAGAAGTGATTGCCTATAAAGTGGAAGAGGTACTCAATAATATCCTGGACTTTACCAAGCCCCAGAACCTGGAACGTTTTACAGAAGCTGTTGAGAACATCTCCCGGCTTTCCGATAATGCCCAGAAGTCTTTTGATCTCATAACTGCAGTAGTTGCTGAAAACAGGCAGGATTTGCGGCAATCTATCCTTTTTGCCAATTCGCTTACCGGAAGACTCGACTCTACTGCGTTAGATTTTATGGCGGCAAGCAGCAGGATCAACGAGCTGATGCAGGGGGATACAATTGGTGAAATTCTGGGTAATATCCGTGACATTTCTGTTACGTTGAGGGATACAGATTTAAACGGTCTGATTGAAAATCTTGCCGTTACTGCTGCACAAACCCAGCAAATGTTGATAAAGATTGACGGGGATATTGACAGGGGTAGTAAAGATTTGGGAGACAATCTGATGTTGCTGAAATATACGCTTGAGAATCTTCAGGAGGCCTCCAGGAAAATCAACACAGATCCTTCTGTTCTTATCAGGGGGCAAAGGGCCAGAGATATTCCCGACAGAAGGCTGCAATAAATCAGCAATTATCCGGATTCATGAAGCTGCTGATTTACAGACATTTCCTATCCGGTCGTTTGACTGCATGTAATGAATGGTACAGGTAATTAACTTAAAAGATTGTTGTATGCTCACAAGAAAAACAATACTCATTCTCATGGTTTCCACCCTGCTGCTGACCGGGTGTCGGAGCAACAAGCCTGTTACAACCAGTTTTTTTCTGGTGGAATACCCCTCGGATCCCCCCACACCCGATACAATGAAGGTGCTCCCGTATGTGCTTGAATTGGCCGAAGTAATAGTGAACCCGGCTTACGCTTCCCCCCAGATTGCCATCAGAGAAGGTGAGCAGGAGTTGCAGTATTTTGCAAACAATCAATGGGCTGTAAGACCCGCCCAGGGTTTTGCAGGTTTTATTGAACAGTATTTTGCTGACAACAGGGTTTTTACGCAAACCCAAACCCGGTTCTGGAACCTGCAGCCTGATTACCGGTTGCAAACCACCGTGCGCAACCTGGAAGTGGTTAGAGAAAGAAGGGACTTCTATGCCCGCCTGCATCTTGAATTCCGGCTTGAAACTGCCGATGGTGAACTCATCGAAAGGTATGTGACGGACAACCGCAGGTTGCTGGAATCCAGAAACCTGAATCTTTTTACCGTGGCTGTGAATAATATCTTTTTTGAAGAACTGAATTATTTTGCGCGCAAAATACATTTCGGACTATCACCTGCAGAATAACAGCTTTGTCTGCAGAAGCCCCTTCAATGAAGGAACCCTGGTGTTTTATTCTCAACCTCACAACCCGGAAATGATCTACTATCAAATGGCTTTCTCATGAAGAAGAAATCTGTATCCAGTGATATAATCCTTGAAAATGGTACAAAGTATCGTTTCGATAACCAGACACTTTTCATTACCGGGAATTTGTTGCTCCCCCTTGTTCCCGGTTTTACCCGTAAGGTGCTGAAAGAAATCAAAACACAGAAAACAAAAGACTTTGTTTTTAACCTTGACGGACTGGAAGACATTGACAGCGCTGGTGTTACCGCTTTGTTTTATGTAAAAAGAAAACTTGGAGCTACAGGTTTTCGGTTAAGAATGGAGGGGGGGAGCGAAACAATTTTGAAAAAAATTGAATTGTTCAAGCCGGAAAAATTTGACGAACCCCCACCAAAAATAAAAACCGGATTGTTTGAATCCGTGGGCAATGGTGTCTATGATTTTTTTACCTCTTATCTTTATGGATTCCTGCTCCTTGCAGCCAACGTTTTCTATTTTGCCCTTGCTGATTTATTCAGAAAAAAGGTAAGACGAAAGGGGGAGTTTGCCAACCAGGCAGTGCTCATTGGGGTGAATTCAGTCCTGATTGTAGTTTTTATGTCCTTTGTAATCGGGCTTGTGCTGGCATTGCAGTCTGCGCAGCAACTGCGAAATTTTGGAGCCAATATATTTATTGTTGATTTGGTGGTTATTGGTATGATGAGCCAGATGGGTCCTCTGATTACCGCTATTTTGGTGGCAGGACGAAGTGGCTCTTCCATCGCCGCAGAGATTGCCACTATGAAAGTCACCTCTGAGCTTGATGCCCTCAAAACCATGGGGCTTGAACCTATCCGCTTTGTGGTGGTTCCCAAGCTCTACGCCAGTTTGCTTACCATCCCGTTTCTTATTGTCCTTGCCAATGTGGCGGGTATAACAGGAGGGGGAGTAGCAGCCTACTTTTACCTGGATATAACCCCTGAAATTTTCATCAACCGCATGGGAGGTGTAATGAAGAACAAAGATTTGATTACAGCATTCGTGAAAAGTCAGGTCTATGCCTGCCTTATTGTGCTTACAGGAAGTTTTTACGGTTTCAGGGTAGTGAGAGGTGCCGAGGGAGTGGGAAAAGCAACCACCTCGGCTGTGGTAGTGGCCATATCTCTGGTTATTATTGCAGACAGTATTCTTGGCTTGTTGTTTTATTAAATTATGGATATGGACAAAGAAAAGGTTATAGAAGTAAGCAACCTGGCAGCCTCATTCGGAGATACCGTGGTTTTGTCCGATGTTTCGTTTTCTGCCTACAAGGGTGAAGTGACGATTATTCTGGGGTCCAGTGGCTCGGGGAAATCTACAGTGCTGAAACATCTTCTTGGTCTATATCCTGTTCTCAAGGGGCGCGTAAAGGTGCTCGGCAGAGATATCTCCAGACTTACAGAGAAGGAACAATTGGAGCTGTATATGCAAATGGGTGTTTTTTATCAAAACGGTGCTTTGCTCAACTCTATGACAGTAGGCGAAAACGTGGCCCTGCCGCTGAAGCAGCATACTACATTGCCCGACAGCCTGGTGGAGGATATTGTAAATATGAAACTTGGGCTGGTAAACCTGGGACATGCCAAAAACCTTTTCCCCTCCGAACTGAGTGGCGGCATGCTCAAAAGGGCTGCGCTGGCAAGAGCCATTGCACTGGATGCCCCCGTTTTGTTCTTCGATGAGCCCGGTGCCGGTCTTGACCCCATTTCCCTTGAATCCCTTGATCAACTTATTGTCAATCTCAAAGAACAACTGGGAATGTCAATTATTATGGTTACCCACGAGGTGTCCAGTATTTTGAGAATTGCCAACAGAGTTGTTTACCTCGACAAAGGGAATGTGGCTTTTGAAGGAACACTCAAAGAAGCGCTGCAATGCAATGTGGAATCGGTAAGGCAGTTTTTCTCCCTTATTGATGATGTGGATAAGGTAAAGCAGGCCTGAAAGGGCAACTTTCTGTTATTTTTCTTCCAACCGCAGTTTTTTATTCTTCTCTCCATTGGGCGAAGTAATCCTTACAATGTAGATGCCCTGCATCAGACCGGGTTCAAATGTATGATTCCCGGCTGGAATGTTTTGCTTTTGCCATACACTTCTTCCCATTACGTCAAACATCTCAAGCCGGGCTTTGGGTTCTCCGGATTGAAAATGGAAAGTCTGGTTGTGAGTATATGCTGCAATGTTAAGCCTGGGTGGTGTTTCCACGTTTGTATGCTGTTCGGTGAAAACAGCCTGTAATATCTTGTTTTCGTGCATAACCAGTGTGTTTGTGCTGTTGTCGCAGAAATACTCCCCGTTTACCAGCCATTTGCTGAAGTCCCAACCTTGTTCAGGAATAGCCGACAAGTGAATCTGTTCCCCGTCAGGATAAAGCAGTGAGCCCTGATCAAGGTTAATGCTTCCACTGCCTGCAGAGGGTTGCACACTGAGCTGGTAATTGTTGTCACCGGTCATGTACTTCCAAAGCATGTTGTTGGGAATATCTCCGCCTGACGCCGGGGCTTCTCCTTCTGCCCAGGCAATATCGTCGCCCCCCTTCATTACATAAATTGCGTTTCCGGCAAATGCCATTCCTCCACCATCATCCCAGCCACCCCACCGGTTATAGGGTGCCCTTTCCATAGATTCCCAGGTGTTGGTCAGGATATGGTAGCGCATAAGCTCACGTTTCTGGCTGTGCCCCGTATCCCAGCTTTGTTCCTGGTAAGCGCCGGGGCTGTGGTAAATATATTCATGTCCATCCCACACCAGGGCTGAGCCATCGTCGGCCCCAAACTGGTGGTCTGCCATGTTTTCCCATTGTTGTGTCTGCAGGCCGTATCTCCAGAATTCTGCATGGGTATAGTTCCCGGAGGGGGTAATGCCAAACTGCACGTAAAGGTAATCCTGGTCAGTGCCTGCCTCTTCACCTCTTACCCAAACCGCGGCATTTCCCGGACCCTGACGGTGAGGGAGCGCTCCCATATCTTCCCAGCTGTTGGCAGTGATGCTATAGCGATACCAGTCGTATTTTTCATAGCCATAGCCTGATCCGGGAAAAAGGTACATGAAGTCTTCATCGGTATACACCATCACAGCTCCGTTGCGGGGGTAATTCTGAAAATTGTCACCGTAGTATTGATTCCCAAGGTCTTCGCGCCAGGGTATCTGATGGGCAAGATCGTTTTCCCAAAGGTTGTTCTCAATGGAATATCGGGCAAGCCAGGTCCGCTGTCCGGTCCATCTTCCCTTGATGATATAAATGGCATCCTTTCCCTGTGGTGTTTTTCCATAGGCAGTGCTCAACCCGTAATCACTTCCAAAGGGTGCATCGGGGAGTTTGCTCCAGGAGTCAGTGGGTATATCGTATTCATAAAAGTCTGTCAGGGAGGAGTAGTTCGTTGTTCCGGGTTCGCCACCGTAAGCAGCCCACAAATACACCTTGTCGCCCGCTGCTGCCAGTCGCATGCCGTTTTTCTCTCCCACACCCACAGGAGCATCCGAAGGAGAGGTGGTCCAGTTTACGGAGGGTGCTTTGGAAATGGTATAGCTGGTGTCCTGATTTCCCAATGTAAGCTCAGTGTGGTAGTCAAGATAGTTATGACGGTATGAGACCATTTGATAATTGCCTGCAGGAAGCGAAAATTCAGCCCTCCCTTTGTCATCAGTTACCCCCATCAGGGCCGGGTTATCGTTAAAGATAACCACCGCATTTTCGATGGGGTATCCCGATAAATCCACCACCATGATGGCAACAGCTTGTGAGTGTGGTGCTGAAAGCAGATGGTTTTCTGATTGCGTTGTCCGGATTTCGGATAAGAGAAGAACAAGCAGAAGCATAAAGGGTAAAATGCCTGCAGGCAACTTTACCCTGTTAAAGGGATTTGAAATCATCTTACAAGTGTTAGTGTGTGTGATGCCTGCAGCCTTTGCAGAGTGCCCTTGCAGCAGAATGCGTGCCGGGGTCACTTTGTAATGAGATGCAATAACAAAGATAGATGGAAGTTTCCGGATTTCTTTCCGTAATTCTTCAGGTTTTTCCGGGTAAATTAACGGGTATTGACAGAAATGGAATTTCTTTTCACCTTAACACACTGAATGCCTTGTCATTGGTGGTACCGCATTTTTGCAGGAGAGACGTTGAAGTAGCAGCGAAGCTAAATCCCGGAAATTTAACAGGATGACAATGATAAAAAAAGACTGCGTACCTCTGCCCGCTTTGAGCTCACAACCTGTCTGTACGTTTCTGATGGCGTGGAATCCATCAGGTTTACAGGCAGGACAATCGCTGCATGGCAAATTGTACGCAGTCTGTCGGATTAAATAATTACCGCTGCTATTTCACGATAAACTTTTGCTCATATTCTCCTGCCTTGAGAATGTAAATCCCGGCAGGGAACTGTGATACATTGATTTCAAGTTCCTTGTCATTCATGCTTCTGATAAAAACTTCCCTGCCATTGAGGTCTGTTACAATCACATCTCCCTGTTGGATTTGCGGGAACCTCACAACTATATTTTCTGTGGCAGGGTTGGGGAAAATAACAAACGCTTCATGGGCAAAATCATCAGTGGAAGTATCATCAATAGAAACTGTAACAGAGATCTGGTCTGCTGCAGTGTTTGCTATATCATCCTCTACCGTCAGGGTGAAAAGATAAGTGGCTTCGTCAGGCAGGTTTACTGTAGGGTTGGGCTCGTTGCTTGTCCAGTCAGAATCTTCCAGCGTCCACAGGTATGTGTAGGGTGGCACTCCCTCACTGGCAGCAGGATCATCACCCAACACGAAATCTTCAGTGGTAAAGACCTCCATGTCCTCCCCTGCATGCGCCTCCAGCTCCTTATAAACAATGAGCAGCATCTGGTCTGTTGCCTCGTTTTCCAGGGCATCGGTTACTGTTAGGTGGAAAACATATTCTCCTTTCTCCTCAAAACTTACCTCCGGATGGGCTTCATGGCTGGTCCATTCAGCACCTTCCATGGTCCAGAGGAATTCGTGCTCTCCCATTCCCCCATCCGAAACCGGGTCGCCTCCAAGGGTTGCCAATTCATCTGTGAGAACGTAGAGGTCGTCACCTGCATCGGCAATTAACCCGGGGTATACAAATACAGTAAGTTCTGCATTGGCTGTTAACTCCTCCCCATCGGTAACTTCAAGGGTAAAGACAAAGGTGCCGGCATCCTCAAAGGTAAAGGATGGATTTTCTTCAGTACTGTTCCAGTCATCACCCTGTTTCGACCAGCTGAATTCATAGGGTTCTGTGCCGCCGCTCATCTGCAGGTTTTCTCCCAGGTTGGCGGTGTTTCCTTCAGGAAGATACAAGTCTTCACCCAGGCTGATATTGAATGACGCAGGTTTCAGCATTGTGATAAACCGGCCATTGCCGGATGCCAGCAACCCTAGATTCTGGTTGTCACGGTTGATTCTGTGCACTCCGCTGGCGTTGGTTACAATAATGGTTTCATCAGGAAGCTCATAAACGCCTCTCAGGCCACCAACAATGCCATAATAGCCCAGCTGAACCCCCTGTGAGTTGTATTCATATACCCCGGCAGGCGATGAGAAGTTGGCAACCAGTATGTTACCGTTGCCCAGCATATGCATTTGCTCAGGGAATGACAGGCTCGATACAAACATTTCAATAAATTCTCCGTCGGCATTGTATCTGTGTATCCCGGAAGAACCATTGGCACTTATCAGGTAATCGTTAAAATCAGGTCTGTACAGAATATCCCACGGGCTGTTGAGTCCTCCTGCTCCATTGCTGATAAAATTGCCAAGATATACACCGGCACTGTCAAACTCAGCCACCGAATGAGCATTGGCACCTCCGGCTACCGTTACCAGAACGTTGCCGTTTTCACGGAGATGCATGCCCCTGATATTGTGCAGGATATCCTGGTTTTCCCCTCCTTCGGGAGCAAAAGTCCCCATAAATTCTCCTTCCATATTGTATTCCTGTACCAACTTTTTCAGCTGGTCTGAAATCAGGAAGGAACTACCGGTAAAAAGAATTTCAATGGGGGTTGACAAGTTGACATCATCTGTGGGGATGTAGAAGTTGTCCAGCAGTGCACCGGTTTCGGGGTGAAAAGCCATAACTGCCTTGCTGCCACTGTTGGGGATGAGTATAATGCCCTCTTCCGGAATGTCTTTCAACAGCTCTGTTATGGAGCGTAGCGGTTCGCCTGTGGCTTCAGCATTGGGCGCAGACACTCCCGTTACCTCATAGTACTCCGGGGTTTGATTTTGCGGGAAATCCGGATTCACGGGTTCCTGTGCAAACATTTTCAGCGTGGCCAAAAGCAACACGGCTATTGGCAGAAAGTAAAACTTCTTCATTTGTGTGGGTTTTGGTTAAAAAAATGAGCCTGATGAACAGGCCGTTATGGAAAAGACCTATTTCAACCATAAATATACAATGAGATTGTTCTGAATGCAAGGAAAATCGTAAAAAAATTAAGATTTAACCTTTTCTTAAGCCTACCAATGGGCTGTAAGTATTGTTATTTGCAGAAATTGGGAGCTGTTGCCGGTTCTTGTTTTCTTCACAATAAACCAACGCACTTTTCTTACCTTTGCTTGTTTGGAAATTATACGGACGCTGAGCAGTTTGACTGGCTCACTGTAACACCTGTCGAAGCGCATAATTATTTGAGTTGCAACTTTTATTATTACTAAAAATGGGGCTAAAGCCCCCTGTTCATTCAGCTTTCAGATCCGTCAGTTAAAACTGACGGCAATGGTTTGGAGCAACACCCTATGAAACATGCATGATTAACCTATAAACACACACACAGCCTGTCCCGATTTTTCGGGAAGGATGACTATTTGGAAAAATAACTGGTTATCAGCGTGCAAAGTGACTTTTGAATGCAAGCTATCTGACCATTAAAAAAAAATTCAGTTAATGAAAATAGAAATTAAAACCCATTTATATGATTATTCGTAAATCTGCGGCAGAAACCCGCAGCCATCAAGATACTGTTATTTACCTGCTAAAGGACCTGAGCGGGTTGACGCAAACACCCCTCACCCCTGAGGAGCAGGAATATATCCGGGCACGCTTTAAGCCCGAAACCAGGGATGTTTTTGTTTTCAACAGACTTTCCCATTTCGTGTATGTACAATTGTGTCCCGTCAATGAGGATTATAGAGCACTGGAGTATTTGCGCAAAGCAGGAGACAAGACCGTACAGTTTTTCCGGAAGGAAAAGCAACACGCTGCAGTGCTTATCCCTTCAGAAGTTTCGCCGGAAAAAGTGCTCGCCTATGCCGAAGGGGTTGCCCTTGGGGCATATGAGTTTCTGAAGCACAAAAAATCGGGTGATGATAAAGTGGTTTTCAGTGAGTTGCATATTGATGATGCGGCACTTTCGGAGGTGCAGCTTGCAAATCTTCAGAATCTTGTAAAAAGCTGCTATCTGACAAGGGATATGGTCAATGAGCCGGTAAATGTAATGGACACCCTGAGTTTTTCCGGTTTAATGGCTGACTTTTGCAGGGAGGCGGGTGCGAATGTTACGGTCATGAACCAGAAGGAGATTGAGGCGCACGGCATGACAGGGTTGCTGACCGTAAACAAGGGGAGCAAATCGGAACCTGCTTTTACTGTTATTGAATGGAAGCCTGACGATGCCTCCAATGACCGCCCGCTGGTGCTGGTGGGCAAAGGGCTGGTATTTGATACCGGGGGTATCAACCTGAAGCCCGGTTCCGGGCTGGATGCCATGAAAAGTGATATGGCCGGAGGGGCTGCAGTATTTGGCGCACTCTACGCACTGGCATTGAATAAGATTCCGGTACATGTTGTAGGGCTGATCCCTGTTACAGACAACCGCCCTGGTGAAAATGCCATGGTGCCCGGAGATATTATCAGGATGGGTAACGGAAAAACCGTCGAGATCATCAATACCGATGCCGAAGGGCGTCTCATCCTGGCTGACGCCCTGCTCTATGCCCTGAAATTCAACCCACTGCTGGTCATTGACATTGCCACACTTACCGGGGCAGCTTCTGTTGCCCTGGGCCGTTTTGGAATGGCGGGTGTGCATCAGGATGCCCCTGCTGCTATGGCGGAGCTTATCCGGTCAGGACAGGAAGTGTATGAGCGCATTGTGGAGTTTCCTTTCTGGGAAGAGTATGACAATGAAATACGTTCAGATGTGGCTGACTTGCGAAACATCGGAAAAAATCGTGGCGGAGGGGTTATTACAGCCGGTAAATTTCTTGCAGCTTTTACCGCTTATCCATGGATCCACCTGGATATTGCTCCCGTAGCCTTCATGGATGGTCGTGAGTCTTACCGGGGAAAAGGGGCTACTGCCGCAGGTGTGCGGCTGTTGTACCATTTTGTGGAAAGCAAAAAATGGTTGGGTGTGGAATCATCTGGCAAGTGATTTTCGGCCACAAGGGTTTAACAGCTTAATGGCTATTTAATCATTCGCTACTTTCTGAATTATTGTAACTTTGCTCCATAAACATAACTTTCTTTTAACAATGGAAAACGAAAACAATTATCCGATCGAAAAAATAAAACCCTTGCGTATAGGAATTACTCATGGCGATGTAAACAGCATCAGCTATGAAGTCATTCTTAAGAGTCTTCAGGATTCGCGCATTTTTGAGTATTTTACCCCTGTATTGTATGGCAGTTCCAAAGTGGCTTCCTATCATCGCAAGGCGCTGAACATGAATGAGATGGCCTTCAATGTGATTCGCTCGGCTAACCAGGCTCTGGAAGAGAAGCTCAACCTGGTGAATGTTGTAACCCAGGAGATCAAAGTTGAGCTGGGGCAGAGTACCGATGTGGCGGGTAAAGCTGCATGGCTGGCACTGGAAGCTGCAACAGTAGATTTGGCGCAGGGTCACATTGATGCCCTGGTTACAGGTCCTATCAACAAACAAAATATCCAAAGCAAAGATTTTAACTTTCCCGGGCATACAGAGTATCTGGCAGGCAAGTTCAATACCAGGGATGTACTGATGTTGATGGTGAGCGATACCATGCGTATCGGAGTCATTACCGGACACGTGGCATTGCGCGAAGTGCCGGGCATGATAACCGAAGAACTGCTGTTGAAGAAAATGCGCATTATGCACAATTCTCTTATTCGCGACTTTGGCCTGCGCAAACCCAAAATTGCCATCATGGGGCTCAATCCCCACGCCGGCGACAAAGGTATTCTGGGTATAGAGGAAGAAACCGTTATCATTCCCGCCATCCAGAAAGCTTTTGATGAAGGGATTCTTGCTTTTGGTCCTTATCCTGCCGACGGCTTTTTCGGATCCTCTGCCTTGAAAGAATTTGATGGTGTTCTGGCCATGTTTCATGATCAGGGGCTGATCCCATTCAAAAGCATGGCTTTTCAGTCTGGGGTGAATTTCACAGCAGGTTTGCCAAAAATCAGAACCTCTCCTGCCCACGGCACAGCCTTTGAAATTGCCGGAAAAAACATTGCGTCTCCCGAATCCTTCAGAGAGGCCATTTACATGGCCATTGATGTGTATCGCAATCGTGAGCTCTATGATGAGATTACGGCCAACCCGCTGAAATTCTCTTCCCTGGAAGCTGATAGTGATGCCGACAAGAATGCGCTGAAATCGTTCAAAGACGATTCGGACGATACCTTATTGCTGTAAAATTCGCTGCCATGGCCCAACTCTATTCACCCAAAGAGCTGGCAACCCTTGTACAGGGGCAACTGCACGGGCAGTGCCCTGAGGATAATTTTATCTCTTTCCTGCTTACCGATAGCCGGCGTATCTCTTTTGCCGGCTCTTCTGTCTTTTTTGCGCTGAAAACAGCAAAAAATGACGGACACCGTTTTATCGAAGAACTGCTGCAAAAAGGGGTAAAGTGTTTTGTGGTTTCTTCACTGCCCAGGGCCAAAAGTCTCCTCAATTCTGCCTGTTTTATCCTGGTGGATGACACGCTGGAAGCATTGCAAAAACTGGCCGCTTCACACCGAAACCAGTTCGATTGTCCTGTCGTGGGCATTACAGGCAGCAACGGAAAAACCATCGTCAAGGAGTGGCTTACCCAGCTGCTGGCACCCGATTGCAATATTGTAAAAAACCCGAGAAGCTACAACTCACAGGTGGGTGTGCCTCTTTCGGTTTGGAATATGGACGCTTCCCACCAATTGGCTGTCTTTGAGGCCGGTATCTCCCGGCAGGGAGAAATGGAAAAGCTTGCCGCAATCATTCGCCCCACGATAGGGATTTTTACCAATATCGGACCCGCTCACGATGAAGGGTTCCCTGATACCGAAACCAAGATTATGGAAAAGTTGCGGTTGTTTGAAAACTGCAGCATGCTGGTATTCAACAGCGACCAGAAAAAGGTGAAACGGTGCATATACTCCTGGGCCAAATCCCATCCTGATGTACAGCTTTTTTCATGGGGCCACAACGAAGACGACGACCTGATAGTATTGGGTGCCGGCTCACATGACAGTTTTCAGATGATCGAAGTTGAATTTGAGGGTGAGGTATATCCCTTTCATACACCCTTTGCCGACAAGGCTTCACTGGAAAATCTTCTGCATTGCATCGCCTTTATCTTCTCTTTCGACCTGTACCATTCCGAAATGCCTGAGCGAACCGGAAGATTGTCTTCTGTTGCCATGCGCATGGAGATGAAGCATGCTGTCAACAACTGTTTTCTTATCAATGATGCTTACAGTTCCGATATATTATCCCTGGATGTTTCCCTCGATTTCCTCACTGCCCAGTCCCGGCAAAGAGTAAAGGTTCTCATCCTTTCCGACATATTGCAATCAGGTTTGCCACCCGATGAACTCTACAGGAAGGTAGCCCGCATGGTGAAGCAGAAAGACATAGATCTGCTCATTGGCATCGGTGAGGAGATATCTGCCCATCAGAAGCGCTTTGCAGGTATTTCATGCCAGTTCTTCTCAAGTACAGAGCGCTTCCTGGAGGAATTCGACTTCAGTATCCTTCGCGGGATGGGCATACTGCTCAAAGGGGCCCGTGATTTTGGGTTTGAACGCATAAGCAATAAACTCCAGCTCAGGGATCATCAAACCGTGCTGGAAATCAACATGGATGCGCTGGTCCATAATCTCAATGTTTACAGGGGAATGCTAAAGCCCGGCACAAGGGTCATGGCCATGGTGAAAGCCTTTTCCTATGGCAGTGGCAGCTTTGAAATTGCCAACCTGCTGCAGTTTCACAGGGTGGATTGTCTTGCTGTGGCTTTTGCCGACGAGGGCAATGAACTTCGCAGTGCAGGTATCAGCCTGCCCATTGTGGTGTTGAATCCTGAACTGCACAACCTGGACATTTTGTTTCGATACAACCTGGAGCCGGAGGTTTACTCCCTTCAACTTTTGCAAAGACTGGCAAACGAAGTAACACGGTTTCCCTTTTTAACCCCGGAAAGTCCTTTTCCCATACATATCAAGCTGGATACCGGCATGCACAGGCTCGGATTTATGGAAAATGAGCTGGATGAACTGCTCAGATTGTTAAAGAACACCCCGGCTTTGCGGGTTGCCTCTGTGTTTTCGCACCTGGCAGCCAGCGACAGGCCCGAATTTGATGCTTTCAGCCGCGGGCAACTGACCTCCTTTGAGACGATGAGCCACAAACTGGAACATGCACTGGGATACCCTTTTCTGCGGCACATGGCCAATTCTGCCGCCATCAGTCGTTTCCCCGATGCGCACTTTGACATGGTAAGGATAGGGATTGGTTTGTATGGAGTGGATGGTTCACCCCTGACCGCAAAACTGCTGCAGAATGTTACCACCTTTAAATCCGTGATTTCGCAAATCAAAGATCTTCCATCCGGAGAATCGGTGGGTTACAACAGGGCGGCCATGCTGACACGCAATACACGCATCGCCATTGTTCCGGTGGGGTATGCCGACGGGCTCAACAGAAAGCTTGGCAACGGAAAGGGGTACATGCTGGTGAACGGCAAAAAAGCCCCTGTCCTGGGTAATATCTCCATGGATATGTGCTGCCTGGATGTTACAGAGATTGAGGTGGCAGAAGGGGATGAGGTGGTTATTTTTGGAGAACACCTGCCGGTACATACCCTTGCACAAAACCTGGAAACCATCCCCTACGAGATTTTTACCAGTATACCCCCACGGGTAAAGAGGGTCTATTTCAGTGAGTGAAAAAACCTGTCTTTTTTCTAACTAAAATGGCTATTTTTGCCTTTCCTACAGGGACATAAATCGGATTGTAACTCTATAGATTGTTTTAAACACAAACTTTATTTTTATGAAGAAAATCATCAATACCGTCAAAGCACCCAAGCCCATCGGGCCCTACAACCAGGCCATCATGTCGAACAATACACTGTATGTGTCAGGACAAATACCTCTGAATCCGGCTACATCTGAGCTGGTGAAAGGTGATGTGCAGGAACAAACCCGCATGGTAATGGAAAACCTCAAGGCCATTTTGAAGGAAGCAGGAATGGATTTCGGCGATGTAGTGAAGTGCAGCATTTTTATTTCTGACATGAAAGATTTCCCCAAAATCAACGAGGTGTATGGAAAGTATTTCACCGAAGAACCCCCGGCCCGCGAAACAGTACAGGTAGCCGGTCTTCCTTTGGGAGTGGATGTAGAGATCAGTTGTATCGCCGTTATTTAATGAAAACCTTATTTTCAAAATTCATTTAACCATAGCAGGAATATTTGTGATGGCTGTCAGCGTAAAAAAAACGTTGCCCGAAAGGCAGACTAAAGATTTGGAGAAAGATAACTTTTGAGTTAACTTTGCCAAATGGAAACTCAAAGAAAAATCATTTTTCACGGAGACCATTTCACGGACTTTTATTTGGGACAACCAGAAAAAGTTCAAGAGAAAATTGAATTTGTTTTCAAAGTAATTCGGACAGTTCAGAATGTCCCGAAAAAATTCCTTAACCACTTGACGGGAACTGATGGACTTTATGAAATTCGCATCGAATTCGAGAGCAATATCTATCGAATATTCTGCTGTTTTGACGAAGGAAAATTGGTTGTGCTTTTCAACGGATTTCAGAAGAAAACGCAGAAAACACCCAGGAAACAAATTGATTTGGCACTGAGACTTAAAGATGATTATTTTAACTCAAAAAAGAAATAATATGGACAAAGAAATGATTAAAAATGCTAAAAACTTTGATGAGTTATTAGACCTTAAATATGGAAAAATCGGAACTGAAAAACGTGACACTTTTGAAGAAAGAGCTCAATACTATGTGATTAGTGAAGTGTTGAAAGAAGCTCGAAAAGAAGCAAAAATGACACAAGAACAACTTGCAGAAAAAGTTGGAACTAAAAAAAGCTATATTTCCCGACTTGAGAATGGAAAGTGTGATATACAACTTTCAACTCTTTACAGAATATTTGAATTTGGACTTGGAAAAAGAATAAACCTGTTAATCGGATAAAGCTAACGCCGAACAGCCAACATGGTATAGCCATCAATAGCGGGTTTCGTGCTGGTTTTGCGTTCGCTGCGCCGCTTCGGGTTTTATCACGGTGGAAAGTGACGAAGCCCGCAAATCCGCTACTGTGGCTTCTACCAGGAACGATGGAACCCATTGTAACCTTATTCCCTTATTGCCGCATGTGCAGAACCATCCTGTTTCAATAAGGAAATAAGGTTTAACGAACTGTTGATAATTCCCGTTCTACTAAGGTTGGCGGATAACAAATTTTATCTCTTATGCGAAAAACCTTTCTTACCCTGATCGTTGTACTGTTTTCCATTGCCTGTGTGAAGGCAGTGGAAGGAATGTGGCTCCCCTCCCTGATTCATAAAAACATCGAAGAGATGCAGGCCATGGGGCTGGAAATTACAGCCGAAGATTTGTACAGTGAAGACGGAGCAAGTCTGAAAGATGCCATAGTGCGGTTTGGCCGTGGTTGCACAGGTGCCTTTATCTCAGGACAAGGGCTGCTGATAACCAATCACCATTGCGGATACGGACAGATTCAGCGACACAGCAGTGTGGAAAATGATTATCTGACCGAAGGGTTCTGGGCTTCCAATGCTGATGAGGAGCTCCCCAATGAAGGACTAACCATTACCCTGCTGGTAAGGATGGTAGATGTAACCCAGCGTGTGCTTGAGGCAACAGAACCCGGAATGGATGAACTCCGTTTTCAGGAGGCGGTGGCCAAAGCCTCGCGCCAGATAGCCGATGAAGCCAAAGAGGAGGGTTTGTATGAAGCACAGGTAAATCCCTTTTATTTCGGAAATGAATACTATCTTTTTGTTTACAAGGTGTACCGCGATGTGAGAATGGTGGGTGCACCCCCATCGTCTGTCGGAAAGTTTGGCGGCGATACCGATAACTGGATGTGGCCCAGGCATACCGGCGATTTTATGTTGTTCAGGGTGTATGCTGATGATAACAACCAGCCTGCGGATTACAGTCCCGATAACGTGCCTTATCAGCCTGAAAAGTTTTTCCCGGTTTCTGCCAGAACCCTTGAACCACATGATTTTACCATGGTTTATGGCTTCCCCGGGCGTACCAACCGTTACCTTACCTCCGATGCCGTGCAATTTATCATGGAGCAGGAAAACCCCATGGGCATAAAATTGCGCACCGATATCCTCCAGATTTATGATCAGCACATGGCTTCCAGTGATAAGGTAAGGATACAATATGCCAGTAAACATGCTGGCGTTGCCAATGCATGGAAGCGCTGGATCGGAGAAAACCGCGGATTGAAAAGGCTCAATGCCATTGAGGTAAAAAAAGCCTACGAACAGGAGTTTGAACAGTGGATTCAGGAGAACCCTTCTAAGGGTCAGGCCTACGAAGACCTTTTATCGGAGTTTCACAATACTTACATGATTTACAATCCCCTGCGTTATTCTTTCCGGTTGTATTTTGAGGCAGGAAGAAATGTGGAAGTCAACCGGTTTGCACAACAGTTTATGCGGCTTGTGTCGCTCAGCCGGCAGAAGGATGTAGCAGAAGATGTGCTTCAGGCAGAGCTGGAGCAGGTAAAAGATGCAGCCAGGCGATTTTTTAAAGATTATCATGCCCCCATAGATCAGCAGGTGCTCTCCACGCTGACCCGTCACTTTATCTCCTTGTCCCAGCCCGGCATGTTGCCCCCGGAACTGGAAAAGGTGCGGAAAAAATACGGCATGGACACAGAGAAATTTGCAGAGGATGTTTTCTCCCGTTCCATGTTCGTTTCAGAGGAGAAAACCATGAAGCTGCTGGATAATTACCGTCCTTCTCACCACAGAAGAATCGAACGTGACCCTGCCTACCGCTTTGCCGCAGGTCTGTTTGATTTTACCATTACAGAAGTGCAAACTCCCATGCAAGAGGTGCAGAACAAACTCGATAGTTTGTACAGGGTTTATACCGCTGCTTTGAAAAAAATGCAACCGGACGAGAATTTCTTCCCCGATGCCAATGGCACTTTGCGAATTTCCTATGGCAGGGTAGAAGGGTCATTCCCCCGCAACGGAATTCAGTTTCTTCCCTTTACCACCAGCGAGGGAATACTGGAAAAAGCTGCCGAACCGGATGTTGAGGATTACACCATCTCCGAAAGACTTTCCACGTTGCTCAAAAATCAGGTTTTTGGCGAATATGCTTCAGGAGAGGATCTGAGGGTGAATTTCATTTCCAGCAACCATACCACCGGAGGTAATTCGGGCAGTCCCGTGCTGGACGGGCAGGGCAATTTCATTGGCATCAATTTCGACCGCAGCTGGGAGAGTACCATGAGCGATATCATGTTCGACCCCGAACAATGCAGGAACATTTCAGTGTCGTCGCAATACATTCTGTGGGTTATTCACAAATACGCAGGTATGGAATACCTGCTGGATGAAATGGAGGTTGCAGGACTGAATTAACCGGTGAAACTCAAGTCAATATTGAGCTCACCTGGAATTACTTTGATTTGTTAAACCTGGTAAAAAGAATTATCTATTACCGTCGCGCTTTAGCCAACGGTTTAAAGAAGGCAGAAAAAAAAAGCGCTGAGCAGAAGCCATGAGAAGTGAA
>RECE01000188.1 GCA_007694165.1 Bacteroidota bacterium | reverse complement strand
AATGGTATTAGTGCCAACGGAAGCGTTATTTATGGATGGGCAGAGCCGAACTGGACCAGAACGGCTGCAATTTGGTATAACGACGAAATGATTCTTATTGATGAAACTCAGTATGGAGAAGCATGGGGTGCATCGCCAAGCGGAAATTATGTAACTGGTGGAATAGGTGCCGATGGGTTTATTTGGTCGCCAACCGAGGGCGTTACCCTTTTCCAAAACACTCTTAGTTCTGGCGCCATAAGTCCGACCTCAGTTCTTGACGATGGAACAGTATTTGGTTACACGTCTGAAGGTTGGCCTCCAACTCCAGATACTCGCCGTGCATTTGTAAGGCATCCTGCTGGTGCCATGGAAACATTTAACGAGTATGTTGCCAGCAGAGGTTGGTTTGATGCATCAGACTGGATTTTCTTTAGTGTAAATGATGTTACACCCGATGGCAACCAGTTTGTAGGTGCAGCCGAACTCCCAAATGGTGACTGGATAAGCTTTTTTCTTGACCTGGAGCCTGGTACACCTATCATAGAGGTCAATCCGCTTGTAATAACTGAGACCCTAATTTCAGAAGAAACATCAACGCAAACCATTAGCATAGAAAATGTGGGTGATGGATATCTATTATACAATGCATTAGTGCAGTACACAGCGGCCGATCCTAAGGTAAAACAAGTACCTGTGGGTGAAAACTTCAAATCGGGAGAAATATCTCTGGGCAAAAGGAAAATGCTGGAGAACGACGAAAATGCTGCCCCAAAGTCAGCCAAAGGCACCACCCTTAACTATGACGGAAACAATATAGATGCCATAGGATTAATTGCAGGTGGTACATTTTATGGCGCATCGCGTTTCCTTTCCGAAATTACTTCTGTATTTGAGGGTTATCAGCTCGAATCAGTTGATGTTTACGTAGGGGATTTACCCACGGCCATTAAGCTAATGATCTGGGATGCAGGAACAACAACTTCTGCCGGCACATTGCTCTACGAGCAAGCCTTTACTCCTGATCAGGCGAGTTGGAATACGGTAACACTTGAAAGCCCGGTTGAAATTACTGGCTCTGACATCTGGATTGGCTTTGAGATTACTCATATTGCAGGCGTCTATGTGCTGGGTATTGACGGTGGCCCTGCTGATCCCAATGGTGGTTGGTTAAGTATTGACGCAGAAGAATGGGAGCGCATTAACGACTATGGCTTAAACAGCAATTGGAATATCCGGGCTAATCTCTCATTCAATGGGTTAAACTGGCTAAGTCTCAGCCCAGCGTCTGGTATTTTAGAGGAAGAACAATCGGAAGGGATGGTGCTTTCCTTTGATGCTGCAGGTCTTGAAGTTGGATCTTACACAGCGAATATCAGGATCTCGAGCAATGATGCTGAAAATTCATTGATAATCATCCCTGTGACTTTAGTTGTTGAACAAGAAGTAAATATCGCAGATAACATGCAAATATTTAGCATAAATGTATTTCCAAATCCAGCCAGCAATATCGTTAATATAATTTCGGAATACGAAATTGAACAAATAACAATAGTAAATATGCTTGGGCAAAAGGTATATTCTTCAAATGTAAACAATCAAAGAGCTGTTTTCGATGTAAGCGGATACAAAGATGGAATGTATTTCATCCACGTGTTAACACAGCAAGGGATCTACTCCAAAGGATTACAAGTAGTTAAGTAGTCTGTCTCTGTCAGGATTATTAGGGAGAGCTGCCAATACATGGCAGCCTCCCTTTTTATCAAAAGCAAAACAATCGAAAAAGCATTCAATTATTTATTTATCTTAAACCCAAATAACTATGAAAGCAAAAATACTTTTTGTTTCTCTATTGGTTAGTTTAACCATATTCACAAAGGGCTTTGCACAGCACACCTATGCCGATTGGTCTAAGCATATAGTTGGACATGAAAATTCCTCATTCAATAATATCTTATTCGATGGTGAGGCCATAATTGCCAATGGATTCTGGACTTTGGAGGCCGATTTTGATAGTATTGAGTTGCCTAATCATATAGGTAGCAATGGATTGATTGTAAAAAAGGATTTGGAAGGGAATACTATATGGCATTCTACAATGACAGGTGATGGCTGGAACCAGTTTTTTGATTTTACTATAGATAGCGAAAAGAATATTATAGCAGCAGGTTGGTCAACATCGATCGAGTACATAGAAATAAATGGTGTGCTGGTTCACGAGCCCGATATGGAGTGGACTACAGGAGGAGTTGCAGCAAAATTTTCAGGAGAAGATGGAAGTCTGATCTGGTTCAAAGTGATAAATCCTGAAGATGATTATTACTCCTTGATTTTCAACAAAATTGCTGTTGACGCAGATGATAACATCTACATATCAGGCTATGCGAACAATGGTTTTGAGATTGATGGCATTGAGTTTCCCTATACCCAGGAAGGCTGGGGGGGCATAACCTTTCTTGCAAAGTTTGATCCTGATGGTTTAATTGTTTGGGGAGAGCAGTTCCATTTTGTTGAGGAAGGCGATGCAGGATGGTCTTTTTCAAGATCTATTGAGGTAGTTAATGACGATATTTACTTTGCATTTCAATATTCCAAGCCTGTAAACGTGGGTGATGATGTATTACCCTATGAAGGCGAAGGTTACTATGACTGGATTGGACTTGTTAATTTATCAACGCAGGATGGACAAGTTTTAAAGACAAATGCCTATGGGAGTAGTTCTGAACAGAACATTGCCAGCTTAACGTTTGATAATGATGGCAATATATTGGTGGCCGGATTTTTTACCTCCGGGTCAGATTTTGGCATTGATGGAGTTTCTCCAATGTCTTATGGAACAGAGGATGGCTATGTGGCTAAACTAAACAACGAGTTGGAGTTGATTTGGCTAAAAAGCATGGGCAGTGAGTTTTCCTCCAGATGTTTTAATTTGTCAGTAAGCAATGATAATAGAATTTTTGTGGGCGGAGGTTTTGATAGCTATACCCCTTTGTATTTCGAAGGACACAAATTGATCGATGGTGAAAGCCCAACCAATAGTTTAGCCATGTTTCAGGTAGTTCTGGATGAAGATGGGGCGTTTGAAAAAGCATTTGCTCTGCATGGAGAAGATATTTACTCAATCGTTGAATATAAAGATGCGGTTGTATTTGACAATGACATTGTAATGGCGGTAGGTGCATCGCTTGACAATGTAGGTTTTGTTGAAGATAGTCTGTTCTATTCCGACCATTGGGCTGGCTTTCTTATAAAGTGGGATCTTTCCAAAGAGTATTACAAAATTTTCTTCGATGTAAAGGATGAAGATGGAAATTCTCTTGATAATGCAGTTGTAACCCTTGAAGGCACTGCTAATCCTTTCAATAAGCATTCGTTCTATCAAATCGATCAGGGAGTATACGGTTATAGCGTTACATTAGAAGGCTATGTGGCTATTGAGGGTGAAGCAGAAGTAATCGATCAGGATATATTGGTGCCTGTTACAATGACATCAACCAATACTTCGGTTAGTAACTTTCATACATTCTCCATAAGTCTTTTCCCAAATCCCGCCAGTTCAGGTTTTTCAATTACTTCTGAAGTGGAAGTTGAACATATTATTATATCCGATGCAACAGGCCGATCGGTCCATCAGCAGCCAGTAGGGGCAAAATCAACTCAAATTGACATTCAGGAGCTTCCTTCAGGTTTGTATTTAGTAAGAATCACTACTAAAAACGGGATTGCCACAAAAAAGCTTCAGATTGTTAAATAGCTTGATTGAAATGGCTTAAGGTCAATTCATAAAGTTTACGGGCATTTTTAACTAAAGAAATTTTCGAGGTATACTAAAATTCTTAATACACATTCTCAAACTCTGAATAATGAAAACAAAAGGAATAGCTATCATTGCATTGATTGCTTTAATGATAAATGGTTTAGCGAGCGCAGAAAATAGTTTTGCACAACAGATAATAGTTAAGACAGAAACTAATTCGAATGCCAGGGTAGTAGATAGTTCAATCTCATTGATAACCGAATTTTACATCCCGGGAACAACGATGGATTTATTGTTCTACTACACCTATTCAACCCCCGATTTTGAATGGGATGATGGAGTGTCTTTAGATTTTCCGGATGGAGTATTTGTGAATTCCGCTTCAGTGTGCACAACTACAGGTCTTCAGCAGCTTCCTTACAACGGAGAAACTGGCAATGGAGCCCTTGTAACATGGGGAAATATTGAAGGGGGCTCCGGAGCCGGAGGACTTAGATCAAGTGGCGGGTTTTCAGTTAATGTAAGCATTAGTGAAGATTTTTCAGGCCCATTGGCAGTGGATTGGTATATTGCCGGAGATGGTTATGGTTCTGAACCTAATTATAATTCAGGAACGATTGAACTGTTTAAAGCTCTTGATTTTGATTTGGCCATTGTTAATTTCAATCCAACGTTCGTGCTGCTGGGAACAGATTTTGTTCCTGTTGTATCAGTCAAAAATGTTGGGATTGAAGAGACGACCTTTTTTAAGGTAAGCGTGGTAGTTGCCGGTTTTGGATATAACGAAGAAATGACCATTTCAGAACCCATTGGTTCCAACGAAACAGTAGATATCGTTTTTCCATCATTTACACCTGAAAACAGCATGGAATATGTGGCCCAGGCTACAATTACCGAAGGGGGTGGAGAAGATGAGTCCAACGATATGCTTATTGTTAATGGAGTAGTGGCTCCTT
Source organism: Bacteroidota bacterium (assembly GCA_007694165.1). Lineage (GTDB taxonomy): Bacteria > Bacteroidota > Bacteroidia > Bacteroidales > UBA7960 > SKVR01. Next base: position 16,691 of record RECE01000188.1, on the reverse strand, counting down.
TGGCTGATGCTTATGCAATAAACGGCGTAACTCATTCTTACGATGAAGTAAATCTGCCAACGGGCGAAATGGTTAGTGTGGGAACTGTAAATGATTATCCATGGCAACTGGCAGAGGAGTATGATGGAAATTATATTTACAGAATTCACCACGATGCCTCCATCGGTACAGTTAATCCGGACGGAACGTATAACCATTTGGGTTTTATGACCGGCGTGCCCGGTTATGCCGGAGCTCTTGCATATAACTGGGATACGGGCATTATGTATGTATTGATTCAAAATATTGATACCGATCACTCGCATTTGTGTACGCTGAATATGGATACTTATGCACTCACTGAGATCGGCCTTAGCGACCAACTGATTGTAGGAATGGACTTTGCCAATAATGGCTATTTGTATGCTGTTACCATACAAAACGAATTGCTTAAGATTGACGTAGTTACCGCAGAATTTAACGTAGTAGGGCCAATTGGCATTGACATAGTGTATCCCCAGGATGTCTCCTATGACGTACAAACAGGTCTGCTTTATACCATTGCGAGTGGTTTTACTTTTAGTGCATTTGGCACCTATGATTTAAACACCGGTGCCTTTCAACTCATTGCAGATATGTATGGAGTGTACTATTACACCCTTGTCATTACAAAGAACCCCAATGACTACAATCTGGGCGATCCAATCATTGAAGTTAATCCATTGGAAATTTCTGAGACCCTATTCACAAACGAGGAATCAACCAGAACCATTGAAATTAAGAACGTGGGTGCCGGATACCTAAATTACAATACATTGGTTCAATACACCGCAGCTGAAACAATGGTACAGCAGGTGCCCGAGGGAACAGAGATTAAATCAGGACAATTGTCTTTGGGTAAAGAGCAAGTCATTGGCAATGAAAGCAATCCAGAGCATAAGTCAGCCAAAAGCATTACTCTTAGCTATGATGGTGATAATGTTAATGCCATAGGCTTAGATGAAGGAGGTACCTTTTATGGCGCAACGCGTTTTCCTTCCGGAATGACTTCGGTATATGAAAATTATCAACTCGAATCAGTTGATGTGTTTATTGGTGCCTTGCCATCAAATATTAAATTAATGGTTTGGGATGCAGGAACAACAACATCAGCAGGAAGCTTAATGTACGAGCAAAGTTTTACACCTACCGAAGCAAGCTGGAACACTGTAATTCTGGAAAACCCGGTTACGATTAGCGGAGCGGATATCTGGGTTGGCTTTGAAATAACCCATGCTGCCAACGTGTACATTCTTGGTGTAGATGGAGGGCCTGCCAATTCAAATGGTGGCTGGATAAGTCTTGATGCATTAGAATGGGAACGCCTTGCCAATTACGGGATAAACAGCAATTGGAATATTCGTGCTAATCTCTCTTTTAATGGGTTAAACTGGCTAAGTATTAGCCCCTCATCTGGAGTTTTAGAAGAAGAACAATCAGAAGAAATCGTGTTATCCTTTAATAGTGGAGAACTTGAAGTTGGTACTTATACAGCAAATATCAGAATTTCCAGCAACGATGCAGGAAATTCTTTGGTAATTGTGCCCGTAACCCTTGAAGTAACGGTGCCTATGCACACACTTACCTTGCTGGTCAATCCCGAAGAAGCAGGCACTGTTACCGGTAGCGGGGATTATGATGAAGGTACTGTCGTTACAGTTAATGCTACTGCCAACGATGGTTTTGTATTCGTAAACTGGACCGATGAAGGCGGCAATGAGGTTTCGAATGTGGAACAAAACGAAATTACGTTTACTTCCGACCTTACACTCATTGCGAACTTTGTGGAAGATGTAGTTTCTGTGTACGATGTTTGGGAAAACCGCTTCAGAGTATATCCCAATCCGGCAAATGATCTGCTTCAGTTAAGCGGTGATGTTCACCTTCAGCAAGTGAGCATAATGGATATGACCGGACAGGTGGTTTACCAGGCCAAAGTTACCGGCCAAAATGTAACGTTGAATCTTGCTTCACTTTCCCAGGGTTTTTACCTCTTGAGAGTTACCAGCACAGAAGGTGAAGTTTACCATACCAGGATTGTTATCAGCAGATAGTAATCCTTTAAGACTACAGGTGAAGAGCCTGTAAGTATTTCTGTTTTTTTATTATTCTCTTCAATTCTCAACGGGAGCCGGCATAACAAGCTGGCTTCCGTATTTTTTTAATAGATATCGGCTGAATTGCATTTTAAAAGGCAGAAAAGGTTCTTGTAAAGCGCAGCAGGCTTGACATTCAGCTATCTCTCCCGACATAAAACCAAGGCATGTCATATTTGGCAACCTCTCCGAAATTTCGTATATTCGTGATTCTTATGATAAAAGCAGTTAATAATACTGTCTGAATCAGCGAATCCTTTGGTAAACCTTAAATTATTTTGGAGAGAAGTTATGAAGAACTCAGCAGGAAGTACCGATGAATATGAGCATATTGATGCGTTGATTTTCGATCTCGACGGGGTAATTACCCAAACCCGTAAAACCCATAAGAAAGCATGGAAAGAGATGTTTGACCGTTGTTTTGAGAATCACCATAAAGATCAAACTTCCATGACCGAGGAGGATTACCAGGAATACATTGACGGGAAACCCCGCTACCAGGGGGTGAAAAGTTTTCTACAATCGCGGGAAATTCAACTTCCTTTCGGAAAACCAGCCGATGAACCGGGCTTTGATACCGTATGTGCCCTGGGAAATATAAAAAACAAAGTTTTTAATGAAATCCTGGAAAAAGAAGGGGTGGAGATGTATGATGACGCCTTACAAAAACTTAAAGAATGGCGCAAAAAAGGAATCAAAACCGCCATTGTTTCCTCCAGTAAAAATTGCAAAAAAATCATTGAAGTAGCCGGGATTGTTGATTTATTTGATACACGAGTGGATGGCCTGGTTTCTGAAGAGATCGGATTGAAAGGAAAGCCTGACCCTGATATCTTTACAGAAGCAGCACGCCGGCTTGATGCACGACCCGAAAACTCCGTGGTTTTTGAAGATGCCACCTCCGGGGTTAAGGCAGGGCAAAGAGGCTACTTTGGCCTGGTAGTAGGGGTGAACCGTTTTAACAACAAAGAGGCTTTGCTGGAAAACGGTGCCGATATCACCATCGACAGTTTTGCTGAAATGAATTTGAATGATGAAGAAATTCTTGAAGAGTATTTCTCCCGACAGGGAAAGCCCATCTTTCCTGGTGACAGCGATATTTTTACCATCCTTGCCCAAAAAAAACCAGCTATCTTTCTGGATTACGATGGTACGCTCAGTCCTATTGTTCCCAAACCTGAAGATGCTGTTATCTCTCAGGAAATGAAGCAAGCCCTCAAAAATCTTGCTGAAGTCTTTACCGTAGCCATTGTTACCGGCCGCGATAAGGAGGATGTGGAAAATCTCGTTGGGCTTGATGAATTGGTGTATGCAGGCAGTCATGGTTATATCATTACCGGACCTGGCGGACTCCACATGGAGCACCCCGATTCGGAAAAAATCATCCCTAAACTCGATAAGATTGAAGAAGAATTGGAGGAGTTGCTCAATGAAAAAACCAAAGGTACCCAGCTCGATCGCAAACGCTACGCCATTGGCATCCACTATCGCAATGCCAGAGCTGAAGACGAAAAGGTAGTGCTTAAAATAGTGGATGATATCCTGGGAAAATATCCGGGACACAAAAAAGGGGAGGGGAAGAAAATTGTGGAGATAAAGCCTGACACCGATTGGCACAAGGGCAAAGCTGTGAACTGGATCATGGATGCGCTGGAGTTGACCGGCAAGGATGATGTTATCCCTATGTTTATTGGAGACGATATTACTGACGAAGATGGTTTTGAGGTATTAAAAGACAAAGGCATTGGTATCCTGGTAGGTGGGCATGGACAGAAAACCCATGCAGAGTATGCCTTGAAGAATGTTTACCAGGTGAAGGAGTTTTTTGACAGGTTGCTGAAGTTGTATGAGAAAAAATAATGTTGAACAGTAATCCCTCTAAATTAAAAAATTATGTCTGGCTGGACTGTTTATTATAAAGGATTTGATCCCAAAGATCACCCGTTGCAGGAAGCCCTGTGTACTTTGGGTAACGGTTACTTTGCCACACGTGCAGCACTTGAGATGGAGCGCAACAAATTTAAGGGCAACGAATCCGGGAAAGAATGGAATTATCCGGGTACATACCTTGCCGGCGGTTATAACCGCATGGAGTCAAAGGTTCAGGACAAGGTAATTGAGAATGAAGACCTGGTCAACTGGCCCAACTGGTTGTATCTCACCTGTAAGATTGACGATGGAGACTGGTTTGATATGGACAGTGTGGAAGTGCTGAACTATGAAACCTGCCTGAAAATGAAGGAAGCCATTCTGGAACGCCGGATGACTTTCAGGGACAAGCATGGAAGAGAAACCTCCCTATTGAGCCGGCGTTTGGTAAGCATGGACAACAAGCATGCAGCCGCCATCCAGTGGAAAGTAACACCGGAAAACTGGTCCGGTACATTGCACATACGTTCCGGAATTGATGGCCATATTATCAACAACAATGTGGAGCGGTACAGCGATTTGAACCAGGATCATATTGAGGTGCTTAGTGCCGGTCATTTCAATGACAGCAGTGTGTTTATGCTCAGTCACAGCAAACAATCCAATGTGCTGGTGGCTCAGGCTGCGCGTACACACTTTTTTAGTGAAGAGGAAAGACTCGAATTATCCCAGTCAAACTTTGAAAAAGATAACCTGGTGGCCGGAGATTACTCCGTTAATTGCGAAAAGGGAAAAACCGTTACCGTGGAAAAAATCACAGCCTTTTACACGTCCCGCGATATGGCCATTGCCGACCCCCTCACTGAAGCCAAAACCCTCATTGACAGGGTGGGAAGATTTGCTATGCTGGAAGAAAAACACAGAACCATATGGGAACAAATCTGGCAGTATAATGATATTGAGCTGGTAACGGATGAAAAAACGGATCAGCTGGTGACCCGCTTGCATATCATGCATCTCTATCAGACTGTTTCCAATAACAGTATTGACCTGGATATTGGTATTCCTGCAAGAGGCTGGCATGGAGAAGCTTATCGTGGTCATATTTTCTGGGACGAACTGTATATTCAGCCTTTTATTGATTTGCATCATCCCCAGCTGTCGCGCTCTCTGCTTATGTATCGCTACCGCCGTTTGCCCGAAGCCCGGGAAGCTTCAAAAGAGGCGGGATACAGAGGGGCCATGTTTCCCTGGCAAAGCGGAAGCAACGGAAGAGAAGAAACCCAGAAAATTCATCTCAATCCCAAATCAGGGCGATGGCTGCCCGATGTTTCTCACCTGCAGTATCATATCAATGTCGCAGTGGCTTACAACGTGTGGCATTACTACCAGAGTACCGGTGATATGGACTTTCTGCTTTCCCACGGTGCTGAAATTATTCTTTCCACAGCCTTATTCTGGTCAAGCAAAGCTGAATACAATGAAACCAGAAAACGCTATGAAATCCTTAATGTGATGGGCCCCGATGAGTATCATACCCATTACCCCGATGCTGCAGAAGACCAACCGGGTCTAAACAACAATGCTTACACCAATGTTATGGTAGTGTGGGTTATTCAGCATGCAATTGAGCTGCTTGAGCTGCTCGATGATAATTGCTGTGAAAACCTGGAAAAAACCATTGGGTTTACCAAAAAGGATCTGGAAATATGGGAAGATATTACCTCTAAAATGTACGTCCCTTTCAAGGATAATATCATCATGCAATTTGAAGGGTATGAAAAACTAAAGGAACTTGACTGGGAGTATTATCATGAGAAACATGGATATTCTCTGCGCCTTGATCGCATCCTTGAAGCAGAAGGAGATTCGTGCAACAACTATAAAGCCGGTAAACAGGCTGATGTATTGATGCTGTTTTACCTGTTCTCCAGCGAGGAATTACAGGCAATTTTCAAAAAACTTGGATATTCCTTTCAAGCCGATGACATTCCCGACAATATAGAGTATTATCGGAAACGAACGGCTCATGGCTCCACCCTCAGTCAGGTCATTCACGCATGGGTGTATGCACGTTCACGTAGGGGTGAGTCCTGGAAACGCTTCCGGAAAGCACTCATGAGTGACTTTGAAGATGTGCAGGGAGGCACTACCCACGAAGGGATCCATCTGGGGGCAATGGCCGGGACTCTGGACATTATTCAAAGATGCTATTCAGGCCTGGAAATAAGGGATGATGTATTGTGGTTCAATCCCAGGCTCCCCGAGGATATTGAGCAAATGAATTTTCACCTGCGATACCGCGGACACTGGATGAAGCTGGAAATAAACCACCAGAAATTGACAATTACTTTTGACAAAGGTTGGGCAAACCCTGTTACTATTGGTGTGAAAGGAGAAACCCATCATTTTGAAACCAACGATAAAAAAGAGTTCAAACTATAACATAAGGAGATAAAAACATGAGATTGTTGATAGTATCTAATCGATTGCCTGTTTCACTGAAAAAGGAAAAAGGAGAATTTGTATTTGAAAAAAGCGCAGGAGGTTTGGTGTCCGGCCTTTCTGATTTTTTGGAAGGTTTGGGAAAAACAGAGGAAGAAATTGATGAATATATCTGGATGGGTTGGCCCGGAATGACCATTGAGAAAGAAGACGAAGAGTATGTGAGGAAAACTGTGCAGGATGAATACAATGCCTCTCCGGTGTTTTTATCTCAAAAACTCATGGACAAGGTATACTTAGGCTTTTGCAATAAAACCATCTGGCCTCTTTTTCATTATTTCCCTAATTATGCCAGTTTTGACAATGAATTTTGGTCGGAATACCAAAAAGTAAACCAGATGTTTTGTGATGAAGTGATTAAGGTTATGAAACCCAATGATATCATCTGGGTTCATGATTACCATCTCTTTTTACTTCCCGGTATGTTGCGGGAGAAAGTAAAAAATCCCATAGGATTTTTCCTGCACATCCCGTTTCCCTCATTCGAAATGTACCGCCTGTTTCCCAAAGAAAGCCGAAGTGCCATACTGGAAGGATTATTGGGTGCTGATTTGATCGGGTTTCATACCTACGATTATGCCCAGTATTTTTTGCGTTCGGTGCTCAGAATCCTGGGCAAAGAAAATCATATGGGTACCATCGATTTCCCTGACCGGATGGTGAAGGTGGGTACTTTTCCCATGGGGATCGAATATGATAAATTTAACCAAATGGATGTTTCTCCTTTTCCATCAGAAAAACCTGGTCCGGATGAACCCCAGATAGTGCTTTCTGTAGACCGGCTGGATTATTCCAAAGGTATCGTCAATCGCCTTGAGGGATTTGAGCTGTTTTTGAAAAAACACCCCGAATGGCATGGAAAAGTATTTCTGAACATGATTGTTGTGCCCTCCAGAACCGGGGTAACTTCCTACCAGAAAATAAAAAGAAGACTTGATGAGCTGGTAGGACAAATCAATGGCGATTATGGCAAGGTCAACTGGACCCCCATCATTTATCAATATACATCATTGCCCCACAAAGAGCTTATTGCTCAGTACAGGATGAGTGCCGTGTCGCTCATTACACCCTTGCGCGATGGGATGAACCTGGTGGCAAAAGAATACGTTGCCTCCCTGAACGACCAGAAAGGGGTGTTGATTTTAAGTGAGTTTACCGGTGCAGCCAAAGAGCTGGGCGAAACCATTATTATCAACCCCAACAATATTGATGAAATAGCCGACAGTATTGCCGAAGCATTGAGTATCCCTGAAGAGGAGCAAATGCGGCGCAACAAGATTATGCAAAAGCGCCTCAAGCGCTACAATGTAACCCGCTGGGCCAATGATTTTATGGATAGCTTGCTGGATATCAGCAGGGCCTCCACTTTTACTTCCAAATCCAAACTTCTTGATGATGAACGGACTACTAAGTTGCTGGAAAATTACAAGAGTGCCAGCAACCGCATTGTGATTGTAAACTATGACGGAACCCTGGTGCCGGTCACCAGCAATCCGGAAAAAGCAAGACCTGGCGAAGAACTGTTGAAACTTTTAGAGAACCTGAATAAAACGGATGATACCGATATTGTTATCATCAGTGGTCGTGGCCGCGACGATCTGGATGCCTGGCTGGGCGAAACTCCGGTAAACCTGACAGCCGAGCATGGTACCTGGATTCGAGAGTCATCGACCCGAAAATGGAAACTCTTCAAACCCCTTTCCAACAGCTGGAAAGAAGTGGTATTGCCTATACTGGAAATGTATACCGACCGGCTGCCCGGCTCGTTCATTGTAGAAAGGGATTATTCCATTTCCTGGCATTACCACAAGGCAGATATTGAGCAATCTTCGTTCCTCTCAAGGGAAGTAAGTGACCATCTCCTTTCTATTACAACCAATATTGGAGTGCAGGTGATGCCCGGGAAGAAGGTGATTGAAGTAAGCAACTCAGGAATCAACAAAGGGGAGCTGGCCATGCACTGGGTCTCTCGCAAAAAATATGACTTCGTTATGGCAATGGGTGCCGGCTGGTCTGATGAGATGCTTTTTTATGCTCTACCCAAGCATGCCTGGACTGTCAGAGTAGGGATGTTGAAAACTGCCGCCCGTTTCGTGCTCAAAAAGCAGAAAGATGCAGTTGCTTTGCTGGAGCGCCTGGGACGTAGCTGAGAATAAAAAGCCGCTAAAATTCTAATAATCAATTCCGCACTGTTTCGCTGCTCACCCATGGCCTTTTACCTGTATTGGCAAAACATCCATATATTCAGCCTGGATTCTTTGGACAATTGATTTTTCAGCGTGGCCTCAATGTTGTTTGCGCCATTGAAAATCCATTACAAAAGCGATGACATGGTTTCGGGAGAATGGCTATATATGGAAGGATGATGATTAAGGGCAGCAGGTCTTTGTCTTCGGAAACCCGGGCAATAGCAAGCCAATGCAGAGATGTAAAAAGAGGTTATTGGGAAACTTGCTCTGTTTGGGGCAGGCTGATCGTAAAAGTGCTCCCTTTGTCCGGTTTGCTTAAAACAGAAACCGATCCTCCCATCTTTTCTGTAAACTCCTTGCAAAGTATAAGCCCAAGACCTGTTCCCTCTTCGCCATGAGTTCCAGGCATTGAAGTTATGTTTCCATCTATCCGGAATAGCTTTGCCTGGGTTTGTACATCCATGCCAATACCGTTGTCGCTGATTTGTATGCTAACGCCTTTGGGTGAAGTATGAGCTAATACGGAGATTTTGCCTTCATTGGGTTTGCAGTATTTTACAGCGTTGTTCAGCAGGTTTCTGAGTATGGTTTTCAGCAGGTCTCTGTCGGCATAAACAACCTGCGCTTCCGGCACCGCATTGGTAAAACTGATGTTTTTTCCCACTGCCTGTGCTTCCACCAGTTCCAGAACATCATCCACCAGGGCTGCAAGCTGCAGTTCCATAGGTTTTACTATTATCCTGCCGGTTTGAGAACGTGCCCACTGCAGCAGGTTTTCAAGTAGTTTAGACCCTAAACCAACGGTGGAGTCCAGTACATCGAGCAGTTCTGTTATCTGGATTTGGTCATTTTTGTCAATACTGGCTCTGAGCATTTTGCTGATTATCTGCAAAGAACCGATAGGATTGCGCAAATCGTGAGAAATAATAGAAAAAAATTTGTCCTTGGTGGCATTGATTAACTCAAGCTCTTTTGTGTATGTTTCCAACTGATCTGACTTGCGCTTTAATTGCAGATGGGTATTGACGCGACTGAGCAATTCTTTGGAATGAAAAGGTTTGGTTATATAATCTACGGCCCCTAAGTCAAATCCCCTTACTATATTTTCCACATTATTAAAAGCTGTGAGCATAATTACGGGAATCTTTTTGCATTCATCACATTGCTGCATCAGTTCAAGCGCTTCAAAACCATCAATCTCCGGCATGTTGATGTCCATCAGAACAAGGTCGTAATCCGTTACTTCCATCAAAACTTCCAGTGCTTCGCGACCGTTAAGGGCAAAACCTACCCGGTAGCCTGCATCGTGCAATACATTTCCTATAACTTTTATGTTGGTGGGGTTGTCATCAACTGCCAATATTTTAAAAGATTCGGGCTTGTCTTGCATGGGTCAATTCTCAAGGTATGATTTTAGTTTTTCAACAATTTCAGGGAAAAGATTCAGCACGTTTTGAAGTTTCTCAACCTCAAATTGATCAGCCAGCGAAATGATGGTATTGGCATAAATGCTTAAGGGTTCAAAATCATATGTTTTACTTTCCTGAAGAAGCTGGTAGCCAAAACCCTGAATTTCATCCATCAATTTATTTCGAATAATTTCCTTATGTAAAGTAACATATTTTTTTTTCAATATGAAAGCTAAATCTGTAAGTTTTTGCTGGTCATAATCGGAATACTCCGGGTTTTCTGTTAATAATACTTCGTTGTATGCCTTGTTTTTACTTACTGAATAGGGGAGGTGCTTTTTCAGCAATTCGATAAATTGAGGTATGTTAAGAGGCTTGGTGATAAAATCGTCAAATATATCCAGGGGAGACTCATCTCCTGGAAGAAATTTCACGGAAGCTGAGATTCCAATGATTGTTATGTTTTTCTGAGCAATATTATTTTTGATAATCCTGGTAGCTTCATAACCGTTGATTTCAGGCATGCGCAAATCCATCAAAATCAAATCCGGCGATACTTCTGTGGCCAGTTTGATGGCTTCTTTCCCGTTTTCTGCATGGTGAAAGTTGATGGAAGGATTGTCGAGCAGATCGATAAGCAGTTCCCGGTTTTCTTTGTTGTCATCGGCAATAATTACGTTTGCCGGTCCAAAGGAAACGGAGGAATGAAAAGCTTTCGGGTTTTCTTCTATCCAAAACTCTTCCTGCGATACGGTCACATGTTTGAGGCAAACCTCAAATATGCTTCCTTTATCCTGGCTGCTTGCAACAGATAAGATTCCTCCCATGGCTTCGGTAATGCTTTTGCTGATGGGAAGACCCAGTCCCGAACCTCCATAAATACTTTCCTGCTGAGTCTCCGGTTGGAAAAAAGGCTGAAATATATGGGTAAGATCTTTTCCGGGAATTCCAATGCCTGTATCTTCTATTTTGAATACAAGATCCAGGGTATCTTTTTTTCTGTTCTTTGTGTCGATAGTTAAAATTACATGGCCTTCATGGGTGAATTTTATGGCGTTACTCACAAGGTTTACTAACACCTGCTGCAATCTCACCGGGTCAAGCAGGAGTGAAGGGGGAATGCTTTTCTGGTTTTCAGTAAAGAAAACAATGTTTTTTTCTTTGGCCTTTTCAGAGTAGATTTTTTCCAGATCGGAAATAATGTTTCTAAGGTTTACAGGTTCTTTCTTGATAGCCATTTTGCCTGCCTCAATTTTGGAAAGATCAAGTATGTCGTTGATGATATTCAGGAGATTGCGGCCGCTGCTTCGTATGGATTGTAATTGCGAATTTTGCTTTTTGTCCTCAATCTTAGACATGAGGATCTCGGAAAATCCGATAATAGCATTGAGAGGGGTGCGTATTTCATGGCTCATATTGGCCAGAAAAGTGCTTTTGGCTTTGTTTGCCCCTTCAGCTCTTTCATAGGCAATCTTCAGCTCTTCAGTCCGGTCCTTGACCATTTCCTCCAGGCTTACCCGGTATCTTTCCAATTCCTCCTGCTCCTTTTTTCTTTCGGTAATGTTGTTATTGATGCCCAAAAAATGGGTAACCAGGCCCGTGTCATTTTTTACGGGGGCAAGATAAAGTTCACTCCAGTATTTCTCTCCGGATTTGTTGTAGTTTATCACCTCGGTTCGGCATTCGATCCCTTTTTTCAAAGCATTTCTGACTAATTTCATGTTGGGCTGGTCTGTTTCAGGACCTTGCATAAATCTCGCATTTCGCCCAAGGATTTCATCAGATTTGTATCCGGTGGTTTTTTCGAATGCTTCATTAACCATAATCAGCGGCATGCCGGGAAGTCGGGCATCAGCTATGGCCACACCATTGGTAGATTTTTCAAAAGCCCGTTCCATGATAAGCGCCATCTCTTCTTTCTCCCGCAACTGGGTTATGTCTCTTCCTTCGAATACCAGCATCCGTATGCTGCCATCGTCATTTTTCACCGGGCTCACAGAGAAGTCGATAAAGGTGTTTTTGTCAGAAAAATGTCTTAAGTTGAGCTCATGCCTGGTAAATTGCCCCAGTGCAGCTGTTTTGACTGCATTTTGAATGATCTTTGTCAGTTGAGGCCTTTCATTATCACCCAACATCTGGCAAATGTATTTCCCAATGACTTCTTCTTTGGATTTTCGCAGGAATTTTATAAAAGTATTGTTGGCTTCGTGGATGTTGCCCGTAGTATCTAATAATCCAATAAACTGGAAAGCGCTGTTAAAGGTTGCCTTGAAACGGGCCATGCTTTCGCGCAGGGCCTCGGCCGATCTTTTGCTTTCTGTAACATCCTGTATCATCCCAATCATTATCTGATCTTCTTCACGGGTATGATCCATCAATATCCCGGTTTCCTGCAGGTAAATGTAATGACCGTCTTTGTGTTTTATCCTGTACTGGACGTTTTTCCTAATTTTGCTTTTTACGGCCTCCTTTTGCAGTTTCAGTGCCAAAGGTAAATCCTCAGGATGAATCAGCGAGATCCATAAAGAGACAGGTCCATTGAGTTCCTGATCTGAATAGCCCAGTACCGAACGAACACTTCCTCCCCAGATAAGCTGATTTTTGGTCATGTTAAATTCATAGGCTACCTGGCCGGAAGCTGCCGTTACCTTTTCATATCTTTGTTTCCATTCTGAGATGGCTTGAGCTGCCTCTTTTTGTTCTGTAATGTCATGTAGAAGCATGTGGTTGGCACTTTTGCCCTGGTGAATGATTCTTTGTAAAGTGACCTCCACAAAAATGATTTCTCCGTTCTTCCTTATGTGACGATAGAACTTGAAAGTCCGGTAAGGTCCATCATTAAAGGTTTGCTCTCCGGGAAATGTCTGTTCTCCATCAGGGCAGATATCCCTGAGGGTCATTTCAAGAAATTCTTTTTTGCTGTAACCATATTTTTGTGCAGCAGCCTCGTTTACTTCAAGAAATCTTAGGTTTTCTGTGTCATAAATCATCATAGGCTGAGGATTGAGTAAAAACATCCTCCTGTATTTCTTCTCGCTTAAACTCAGTGCATTCTCTATACGTTTTACATGGCTTATGTCGCCGGAAATACTTACAATGCCGTTTATTTCTCCTTCCGAATCATACAATGGTGAGTTGCTCGATAGTACGGGGATTATCTTTCCGGTTCGATGTTTTAAAAATATCTCCCCCTGCCAGCTATTGTCACTGAAGAGTGTTTCAATGATCTCTTGTGTATTGATAGAATGATTCTCCGGCAACAAGATAGAATAATCTTTTCCGATCATATCTTCCGGAGACCATCCGAACAGGGTTTTGGTGGTTTGATTGGCAAATGCTACCTTGCCATCCAAATCATTGACAATGATAGACTGCCCCACATGATCCAGCAATTCGGCCATGTATCGGTTTTTCTCGTTTTTTACCTTTTCTTCATGAATATCGGTAACAAACGCTATGATTCTTAAAACTTTACCTTCAATAACTACAGGGCTGAACAATACGTCATACCAACGGTATTCGTTTTTTTCTGTAGATAGCTTATGTGATGTTTTTGAGATTTTCCCCTCTGAGGAAGCTTTGGTAAATGCATTCCATGAATACTCCTTGTTTTCATAGTGTAATAAGTCCAGCAGATGAAGATCCGCCGGATGCTTATAAAACCGGTTGCTTTTCCTGCTTCGCAGAACCACATATCCTTCAGGAGTCAGATAGTATACCTGATCGGTTGAATCGGCGTTGGAAAGGCTCACACAGATTTGGTTACATAAATTCTTCTGTTTAGTGCTTAGGCTAAATTCTGAAAGATCGCAGTCGGAGTTCCCGGATGTTGAATTGATCTTGGATGCATTTCCCTTGGTTGCATGTTTCATTAAAGTCGAGTATGGCCAGATGAATGGATTTTTAAAGGCTTATTTCTCTTTGTGAAAAATCCGGATGCAAACTTGCCTCCAGCCGGGTTTGGTTAAATAAGATAAACCGTTTTTTTCAAAAGTATGAGATCCTTCCGGGTATTTTCTCTGAAAAATACCGATTTTGTTCAGGCATTTATACTTCCTGTGCAGTAAGTGCTGACCGCACTTATGTATTGACATACAGTGTGTTGTATGTGTTTAAGAATAAGACTGGAAGTGGAAATAGCATTACTCAGCAACCAAAATAAGGCAGTGGTAGCCCAGGCCTAAAAAAACAACAGTCCGGATCGCATTCATTAATCCGGTGCGGGTATTCTGCCTGTTATGATTCTTTTTGAATGGCATTGGCTTTTTCTTCCATCACCACCCTGGTTCTTGGCAGACACTCAGGATATTCTTTCTGGATGAATTCAATGAGTTTTTCGCGCACATATACCCGCAAGTCCCACGCTATGGGGCTGGTATCTGCGCTCATCAGTGCGCGAATTTCCAGCGTGTGTTCTTTGGCATCGGTTACCTGAAGTACGTTTACCTTGCCATCCCAGTGGGGGCTGGATTCCAGCAGGCGGGTAAGCTCCTTGCGCAGGGGCTCAAAAGGTATGGTATAATCGGTATAGATGAAAACTGTACCCAGAATATCGGCTGAGGTGCGTGTCCAGTTTTGGAAGGGGCGTTCGAGAAAATAGGTGGAAGGAACCACCAGCCTGCGCTTATCCCATATGCGCACCACTACATAGGTCAGATTGATCTCTTCAATCCATCCCCATTCATTTTCCACAATTACCACATCGTCCATCCGAATAGGTTGTGTTACCGCAATCTGCAAACCTGCAAGGATGGTTCCCAGGGCTTTTTGTGCCGATAAACCTATAATCAAACCGGCAAGACCAGCTGAAGCAAAAAGGCTTACCCCCACACTGCGAACCCCTTCAAACAGCATCAGGGTTACAGCTGTTGAGATTACTACAATGATAAATATAATTATCTTTTCGAGAATGTTGTATTGGGTGAAGACTTTTCGGCTTTTAAGATTGTCAGCCAAAGAAATGTCATACTTTTTCAGAATCTGGTGTTTCGACATCCGGATGAAGGCTATCAAACCCCATGCAATACTTACTACGAAAAGTACTTCACCGGTTTTCTGAATGGCAGGAAGCAGCTCTTCCGGTACTTTCGAAATGTATCGGGTGACATGCTGCATGAAATTAGACAAAAGAAAAATTACAACGGGTAAGATGAATCTTTTCATAACAATCAGGATTTTGAATGGTTGAAACAATTTGCACTGCTTTTCCCTTTTAAAAGCAAGCAATTACAAAATGTTGTATGTCGATTTAACTTCTTCAACAAATTACATTGCATTTGGTTTAATGATTTAAATTTCGGGTCAAATGTAACATTGACCTATCGGAGATTATGTATGTAGAAATTACATCATATCTTTGTAAAAAAAAACAACCTATGACCGAGTTATTGATTTCAATCCGTTACATTTTGCCTGCTGTGGTTGTGTTTCTCACAGCCTGGTTTATTCTGAAAGAATTTTTTAAGCAGGAAAATGTAAACCGTCAATTGCGCATGATGGAAGAAAAACAGAAAATTTCTCTACCTGTTCGCCTTCAGGCCTACGAAAGGCTCGTGCTGTTGCTTGAGCGAATTTCTCCCGGCAATCTTGTTATGAGAACCCACCAACCTAACCTGAGTGTAAAACAATTCCAGCAAATGCTCATCCAGAATATCCGCGAAGAGTATGAGCATAATCTTTCACAGCAACTTTATGTTTCCCTCGAGGCATGGGAAAAGGTAAAAGGGGCAAAAGAAGAAATGCTTCGTCAGATCAACACTTCTGCAGCCAAACTCCCGGAGGATGCCACCAGTGCTGATTTTAGCCGCAAAATGCTGGAGATGAGTATCGATAAGTCAGCTACACGCAACGCGCTGGACTTTGTTAAGACGGAAGCAAGAAAAATATTGTAATAATCTTCGCCTTAGGAGGATGCAATCATAAATGCTCTGCTACAGAGACTTAAGTGAGCAGCGAATTTTCTTCAGGTAAATGTTGATCAGGTAAAAAAACGATATTATGGATTTTGAAGTTAAATCATTTTCGGGTAAGGAGGCAGAATTTCACCTTGAAGCCATAGCTGATTTGCGGATGAGGGTATTCAGTGATTTTCCATACCTCTACAAGGGAACCATTGAGTATGAGAAGGATTATCTGAGTCGGTATTTCAATGCACCCAACGCAAAGATTTTTGTATTGTTTTATGGTACCCGGATTGTCGGGGTAGCCACCTGCATTCCGCTGAGCGAGGAAGTTGATTATATCCGCAAGCCTTTTGAGGAAAAGGGGCTTGATGTAAACAGCTACTTCTATTTTGGTGAATCGCTGCTGGAAAGAATTTACCGGGGCAAAGGCTTTGGCAAACTCTTTTTTCAATACAGGGAAGAGGAAGCCCTGAAGCATCCGCAAATTGAATATACTGCCTTTTGTGCCGTTACCCGCAGCGATGACCACCCGATGAAACCCGATACTTTCAGGCCACTTGAGGGATTCTGGTCAAAAATGGGATACAGCCGGCAACCCGGGTTGTCTGCCGCTATGTCATGGACGGATGTGGGTCAGGAAGAAGAAACGGAGAAAAACCTGGAGTTCTGGGTCAAAAAAATCAGGTAGTGAAAGGCTTTACT
>RECE01000065.1 GCA_007694165.1 Bacteroidota bacterium | reverse complement strand
TGCGAAAAGTGCGCCAGGTTGCCACATTTTACACAAATAGCATGTACTTTGGTAATGTATTCGGCTACTGCCAGCAACTGGGGTATAGGACCAAAGGGTTTTCCCTTAAAATCCATGTCAAGACCCGCAACAATTACCCTTACCCCAGCGTTGGCCAGTTGAGAACATACATTGGGGAGCTCTGCGTCGAAAAACTGCGCCTCATCAATACCCACAACATCTACGTCATTGGCCAGCAACATAATATTGGATGAAGAGGGTACCGGTGTAGACATGATTTCATTGGCATCGTGCGATACTACCTTTTCTTCATCGTAGCGCACGTCTATGGCAGGTTTGAAGATCTCTACCCGCTGGCGGGCTATTTTGGCCCGTTTCAACCGGCGGATCAGTTCTTCGGTTTTGCCAGAGAACATGCTGCCGCAAATGATTTCTATCCAGCCGCGCCCACGTGTATTGTCAATATCTTTTTCGAGAAACATGAAAGGGTGTTTGCTTTTCTTTGTTAATTTTGCAGGTTATTACATCAGGAGGTTTCCTGTGGAAATCCTCAAAACATTTGCAAATATAAATCTTGTATTACAATAAGAATTCAATTTTTTCGCTTTTATTTTTTCACCCCAAACAATCAACCCATTATGAGCATTGCCCAAGTCAAAGAAAATATTATCATTCTCCTGGAGAACATCATCAAAAGGTCTGAAAACATAGAGAAACAGAAAGGGAGCAAGAGCCTGCTGGAGATTGATCTTGCCATGGAAGATGTAAGGTTGCTCTACAGGGAAATGGATCGACTGAGAAAGTATACAGAGGCCGAGGCTGTTAATGCTCCTCTTGAGATCAAAGAAAGGAGTATTGCCGGAATAAAAAGTGAAAACCATACACCTTCGCCAACACCAAAGGAGGTTAATGCCGTTAAAGAAGTACCCCAGGCCCATAGCACTGAAAAAATGGAAAGTCCAGCCCCTGATGAAGCACAACCGGCTCCATCCGGTTCCCGTGAACCGTCAGAGGAACAAATTCCCGTTTCTGCTCCTAAACCTGCAGAGCCTGCGCCACAACCTGAAGAACCAGCCCAACCTGCTGAAGAAGAAAAGCCCCGGTCTGTAAAAGAAGAACCCCGGGCCGAGCCTAAACAGGAGGTAACTCCCCAATCGGGCAATACCATCCCAAAGGCTGCTGAAATAAAAGAACCTGCGGTTGTAACCGGTTCAGAAGAGTCTAAACACAGACCTGCCGGCAATACAAAACCCATCAGTGAAGTGGCGGAGCCTAAAAAACCTGTGGTGGGAGAGAGTTTTTCCAGCAGCAGAAGTTCAGTGCACGAACGACTGGCGCAAATTAAGGATGATAAGAGCATCGGAACACGTATGCAGTATAAACCAGTTACCAGCATCAAGGAAGCCATTGGAATCAATGAAAAGTTTCTGTTTGTCAATGAGCTATTTAACGGCGATCTGAATGCTTATAACGAAGCTGTAACCCAGCTTAATTCCTGCCCTTCCATACACGAGGCTTTTGAATTGCTCAATAAACTGACCATCGAGTTTCAGTGGGACGGACAACGATCTGCAGAAACCATTGAAAGGTTTGCTGATTTGGTGCAGAGAAGGCACATGCAGTAGGTATACCGGGAGTAAATAAAGGTGCCACGAATAGTTGTTGTATCAACATGTTGGCCCCATTCTCCGGATTTTTTTGTTGTCAATAACCAAAATCATTTCAAATGTCCAGGCTTTATATTATTCCTACCCCTGTGGGAAATCTTGATGATATCACCCTTCGGGCCATTAAAGTGCTGGGCTCTTTGGATATCCTGCTTGCCGAAGATACCCGGAAAACCGGGATGCTGCTCAATCACCTGGGGATAAAGGTAAAGATGATGTCGCACCATCTGTTCAATGAACATAAGACCTTGCAATCGGTAATGGAGAGGCTGATGGCCGGGGCCGTTATGGGCCTGGTAAGCGATGCCGGCACACCAGCTGTGTCAGACCCCGGATTTTTACTGGTACGTGAATGCATCAAAAACAATATTCCTGTGGAGTGCCTCCCCGGAGCCACCGCTTTTGTCCCTGCTTTGGTGAATAGTGGTTTACCGGCCGACAGATTCTGCTTTGAAGGCTTTTTGCCTGTAAAAAAAGGGAGGAAGACCCGGCTTGAAGGGCTTAAAGAAGAAACCCGCACCATGATTTTTTATGAATCGCCCCATAAACTCTTAAAAACCCTGGGTGATATGGTTGAATATTTTGGGGCTGACAGGCAGTGCTGTGTTAGTCGCGAACTCTCAAAAATCCACGAAGAAAACGTCAGGGGAAGCCTACAGGAGCTGATAAGTTACTACAATACCCATACCCTGAAAGGCGAAATCACCCTGGTAGTGGCAGGTCTCTAATTATTCATCCAGTTTCAGAACCGCCATAAACGCCGATTGCGGTATTTCAACATTCCCTACCTGGCGCATGCGTTTCTTGCCCTTCTTCTGCTTTTCCAGCAGTTTGCGTTTCCGGCTGATGTCACCACCATAACACTTGGCCGTTACATCTTTACGCAGGGCTTTGATGGTTTCCCTGGAAATAATTTTTGCGCCGATACCCGCCTGAATAGCAATGTCATACTGCTGACGGGGAATAAGCTTACGGAGCTTCTCGCAAATCTTTTTTCCAAATTCGTAGGCATTGTCGCGGTGAATAAGAGAGGACAAGGCATCTACATAATCGCCGTTGAGCAAAATATCAAGCTTTACCAGTTCTGACTGGCGGTAGCCTATGGGATGGTAGTCGAAAGAAGCATACCCTCTTGAAAGGGTTTTTAACCGGTCGTAAAAGTCAAATACAATTTCAGCCAGCGGCATCTCAAAGGTAAGCTCTACCCTGTCGGTAGAAAGGTATACCTGGTTTTTGATAAGCCCTCTTTTATCCATACACAGGGTCATGATGGTTCCTATAAACTCGGACTTGGTGATGATTTGGGCCCGGATGTATGGCTCTTCCACATAGTCCAGCACATTAGGGCCAGGCAGGTCGGAAGGGTTGTTTACGATTCGCATTTCCCCCTTTTTGTTGAATGCATGATAGGAAACGTTAGGAACAGTCGTAATAACGGTCATTTCAAATTCCCGTTCCAGGCGCTCCTGTATAATCTCCATGTGCAACATTCCCAGGAATCCGCATCGAAAGCCAAAACCCAATGCGGCAGACGATTCGGGCTCAAAAGTAAGGGACGCATCATTAAGTTGCAGTTTTTCCATGGCGGTGCGCAACTCTTCAAAGTCGTCATTCTCTACCGGGTAAATACCCGCAAACACCATGGGCTTTACGTTTTCAAACCCTTGAATGGCTTCTGTGGTACCTCCTTTCACATGGGTAATGGTATCGCCTACCTTCACCTCTTTGGCTTCCTTGATGCCCGAAATAATGTACCCCACATCGCCGGCATATAACGTTTTTTTGGGCAGCTGATTCATTTTGAGTACACCCACTTCATCGGCGTTGTATTCTTTTTTGGTATTCATGAATTTTACTCGCTCGCCCTGGGATATTTGTCCGTTAAAAATACGGAAGTAAGCAATTACGCCCCTGAAAGAATTGAAAACAGAATCGAAAATCAAGGCTTGCAATGGGGCGTCAATTGAGCCGGTAGGTGCCGGTACCCTTGCTATAATGGCTTCCAGGATTCTATCTACCCCGAAGCCTGTTTTTCCACTGGCAGGAATAATATCTTCCAAATCGCAGCCTATAAGGTCAATAATCTGATCGGAAACTTCATCGGGCATAGCACTATCAAGGTCCATTTTGTTCAAAACCGGAATGATAATCAGATTATGCTCAAGGGCAAGGTAGAGGTTGGAAATGGTTTGGGCTTCAATGCCCTGGGTTGCATCAACAATAAGCAAAGCCCCTTCGCAGGCGGCTATACTACGCGAGACTTCATAACTGAAGTCAACATGTCCGGGGGTGTCTATCAGGTTCAGGACATACTTTTCTCCGTCCTGTTCATAATCCATTTGAATGGCATGACTTTTTATGGTAATACCGCGTTCACGCTCCAGATCCATGTTGTCCAGCATCTGTTCCTGAAACTGACGGGAAGTAATGGTATTGGTAGTCTGTAACAGCCTGTCGGCTAAAGTGCTCTTACCGTGGTCGATATGAGCTATAATGCAAAAATTACGGATGTTTTTCATAGCCTGCAAAATTACAACTAAATTTGATATCTTTTTGCTGAAAACGATGGTTTATTATGCTACTCCTTTTTAACTGGCTCAAGAGTGGCCCAATGCCAGGTTTGGAGCTGTTCTGGCAACATGATAAGGATACCTATTCACGCACTTTTCAACAAACTGCAACTCTTTTTGTTATAAAGTGGGCAGCGAAAAACAAAAAGATTATTTTTGTCTGGTCCAACACAATCTTATCCATACTATTACGAAAGGAACGCAATATGTTTACAATTACCGATAAAGCCATTGAAGAGCTTAAAAATGTACTCAACGGGCCTGATATGCCTGAAGAAGGCGCCATCAGGGTATTCGCACGTAGTGGCGGATGTTGTTCTACCAACCAGTTGGGGGTGGAAATAGCAGATTTATCAAAAACGGAACTCAAGGGAGAAGACTTCAAGGGGTTGAAAGTTCTGTTAGATGAAGATGCCAGGGAGGTGGCAGAGAATGCCACTATCGACTTTTATGACCATCTGGAAAACCCTGGCTTCAGGGTGCTGTGGCAGAAACAAAAGGATAGTGGAGGGTGCGGTTGTCATTAAATAAAAAAAGCATCTCGATTTCGAGATGCTTTTTTTATGCTATTATGATTTTCGATTAGTTAAGCATATACCTTACTCCAAAGAGCATGCTCCAGCGTGAAGAAAGTCCCTGAATATTGAATCTATC
>RECE01000154.1 GCA_007694165.1 Bacteroidota bacterium | reverse complement strand
CCATCCGGACGAAGAGGAAAGCCCGGCAATTGCCCTGAACCATCTGTTTTCCAGGCGTGGATAAAACCTTTGTTCTCCACCATCATATTGGAACCGAATACAAGATCATGCTGGCCATCGCCATCAACATCCGCAACAGAGATAAAACTTTCCAGCCCTCCAGATTTGGAAATGGGAAAGTTGGGAAGCATATTCCCACCTGGATCATAACCGAAGAGCATGGCCTCAGGATTTTCCCCGATAGGTTTTGCAGTAAAAATCTCATAGGTGCCGTCACCGTTAATATCGGCAAGCGTGGGAGGATGATAGGTCCATCCACCCCCGGGAACTGCTTTGGGCCAGCCCTCACGATAGGTTCCATCACTGCTGCGCACATAATATTGAGGCGAATTGCCATGGGTAGCTCCGACAATACTGAGATGCCCGTCGCCGTCGAAATCGGTTAGCAATGGTGACTGATATGAAAAACTCACACTGCCCGGGTTTACAGGAAATCCGGGAAGAATGGTTGCATCAGGGTTAAAAGCATACAGAGTGCCATCTGATGCACCTGCGATGATGTTTAAGGTACCATCATTATTAATATCGCCAACCGAAGGAGTAATAGCAGGAATAGAAGAAAGGGTTACGGGCCAGTTCTCGTGGAAGCTGTTACCATTAACTTTCAAAACGTGTATTTGATTCACTGTGCGCGCACCAAAGATGATTTCCATTTCTCCGTCGTTATTCAGGTCAGCAAGTGCAGGCGCACTCAGCAGCCAGTTGTTGTTGATACTCACAGGCCATCCGGGAAGAACATTCCCTTCCCTGTCCAACAGATAAGCCCTGCCGTTGTTGGGAATACCACCGGTAAGCTGAACGATTTCAAGCTGTCCGTTACCGGTAACATCGGCCACTGAAGGCGGATAGGTAGCTGTACCTGTCAATGGCAAAGACCAGAGCAATTCACCCGTACCCCTGAAAACATGAAGGGTATTGAAGGATGCTACCAGAATCTCTTCTTTCCCATCGCCGGTAAGATCAGCCAGGGTAGCTCCTCTGAAGTTTTTAAAAGTGGGATTACTGGCTACCCGCCTGGGCCAGCCTGCCAGTTGTTCGTAAACAGGATCCTCTTTTGCAGGTTCTAACAGCAATTCAGAATTGAGCTGTACCTCTTCTACGAGTACCTCACCGTTTTCTCCCAGAAATGCTATCCGGGCAGTTTGTTGTTGTGCAAATGCTGAAGTCATTATCAGCACCAAAAACAGGGTAAATAATCTCTTCATAATACTGGATTTTGGTTTGTATAAAAAATTCGCTATCCATCAAATATAATTAATGCTAATTTGAAAAACAAGTAAAAACGAACAACCTTATTTTCTCTTTGAAGCAAACAAATAACCAGACTACATGCCCGGCAAACCATGTCCGCTTTCGGACAATCAAAGACCAATTGCGAACACCTAAGAAACAGAAAATGGACAAACAGGGACTTTGGCCCAATCGCAACATCTTCATTAATAACTTATTACAAACATTGGCACGTAATTAGCAATTAAAAAGACAGAAACAGAAAATAAAAAATTAACCCAATAAACCCCTTTGAATTATGAAAACAAGAATCCTAACTTTCGCCGCCCTTTTCCTGATGACCGCAAGCATCGCAACAGCAGATAATTTCAGGTCCTTTAAAATGTCAGACAGACTGGGACGCACCATAGAAGTGCTAACCAAAGTTGAAAACAACATTCAGGAAACATTCGAATTCAATACCCGCGAAGTATTTGACGAAGTAAAAAAGAGCAACAACAACCAGATGATTGATATCACACCTTTTGTAAAACCTGAGAGAGAAGTGAAGGAATCTCATCCGGTGAATAAATAAGCAAAAAGTTCAACCACAATTAAATACCACTTTGCCACAATCTGCAATTCAATAACGTTCTCTTCATAGTGTTTTGGTTTTGCCGGGCCTTTCTTTCCGAGAGAGGTCCGGTTTTTTTTTGCAGCAGATTGGTCATCAAAAGGCAACAATGCCAAAACTTATCCGGCTTTATCTCCGGATTATGCAAACAAATCAGCAGCAATCCCATCAGCAAAGAACATCCCTTTCTGGCTGACTTTTAATCGCCCATCAGAAAGCACCAGTTTGCCATTATCGATGTACTTTTGGGCCGAGCGAATCATTCCCTTATAATACTTGTCTCCGAAACGCAACTTTACCAGATTCTCATCTACCCCCCACATGGTGCGCAGGGAGGTCATTACATACTCATTGTACTGCTGCTCATGGGTCAGCACTTCCTTCTGCGCAGAAATCTTCCCTAGTTTAAGACTGTCTATGTATTTGCAGGTATTGGCCAGGTTCCACTGTCGCACACCCGGTGTGAAACTGTGAGCTGAAGGTCCCAGCCCCAGGTAAGGCTCTCCTGACCAGTAACTCAGGTTATGCTTAGAGAAGTAGCCTTTTTTTCCAAAATTGGAAACCTCATAATGCTCATAACCATATTGTGAAGCGATTTTACACAATATCTCAAATTGTCGTGCCGATTGATCGTCATCAACGGGGGCTGCTTTTCCTTTGCGGATAAAAACCTCCAGGGCTGTCTTTTTCTCCACCGTAAGGCTGTAGGCCGAAATATGCGGAATGCCCGATTTAACCAGCTGCATGATATTTTGCTTCCATTGCTTATCACTCATCCCCGGGGTACCGTATATCAGGTCGGCGGTAATATTCACAAAACCCGCCGCCTGGGCATAGTTGAGCACATCGATGGCTTGTCGCGAATTGTGCGAACGGTTCATGTACCTTAAATCGTCTTCATAAAAACTTTGTATCCCTATACTTAGCCGGTTGACGGATAATTCTCTGAGCGATTCCAGCTTCTCAGGAATAAGATCATCAGGATTGGCCTCCAGTGTAATCTCAGCATTGGGGGAAAATGAAAAATGTTTGTGTAATGCATTGAAGATTTTTTCCAGCTCAGCAGTTTCCAGCAATGAAGGGGTTCCCCCTCCGAAGTATAGGGTATCCAGAGGGACGCGGTTATTTGTATCAGGATATAGAAAATCCTTTTGTATGACAATCTCTTTGAGCAACGCCTTAACAAATTCAGGCCTTCGCTTTTGCGACACCGAAAAATGGAAGTTGCAATAATGGCAGGCTTGCCTGCAGAATGGTATGTGTATATAAATGCCAGGCATTTTTTTCCAATTTTAAAAGATTATTTCTCAGAACCAGTGGTTCCGTTTCAAAGCATTCACCCTCAGGCCCGCCATGAAAATTCCTGAACGGATTTCAACTCCGGCCTGTTCCTCGCTTCGAAGGATGTACTGCAGGTCGAACCACACATTGGGCCTCCACTGCCATGATGCGCCCAATTGCAAATATGACCACGTGCGCAATTCTCCCTGCAAAAAGGTGTGCCCGTAATCCCCTACCCTGGACACATAATCTCTGAAAAGATTGCTGCCCATATTGATCCCGGCGGAATCCATTCCCTGGCGGGCAGAAAAAAGAGTTGTCTTCAACAGCCAGTCGGGATGAGGTGTGTATTGCAGGCTCACCATCAGTTCTCTCAGATTGGCTCCCAGCGGATGTCCCAGGCTCTGGCTGTAATGGCTGTAGCTGGATGCAGGACGCAAACCTGAACCATCGGCAGAGTAATGGCTGTAGACAAAAGGTCTTATCCAGTTGCCCTCCATCTGCAAATCCAGGTTGTCTATACCCAGAAAATCTACCCAATGCATCCCTTTTTGCAGACCAAACTTATGCCTGAAGGAAGCATGCAAATCGTATTTTCGTTCACCGCGCAAGCCCATGTATACAAGCATGGTATCAATATCATACTTGATATCCCCGATATGAAAATCGTCGGCATACACCTGGCCGTAAAAAGCCATCCGATGTCCGGCAATCCATCGCCAGAATACACCCAATGACACCTTATCAGGGTCACCGATATGATGCTCCACTGCCCGGTAAAAAATTACGGGATTCAGGTAATGGGCGTCAAAACGCCTGGGAGTCAGGGTATCGCTGCGGCCAAAAACCACATTTTCAAATACCCCCAGTTGAAAACGATCAGAGATGTTGAAAGAGAGTGTATGTGCAGCCATGTATTTGGGATCGAACATCCGTCCGCCATAGGTTCTGAGGGGCCAATCCACAAGGCGTGCAAAAATATTCTGGTAATGAAACCGCCAGATGCGGGTATTGATTTTCAGAAACAGGTAGTTATTGCCGTAATCCGACAATAGCAGCGAACGTTGCCCATATCCCAGAAAATTACGGTCCTGCCCAAACTGAAACCCAATGTTTTCGGTAGCCTGAAAGGCGATGTATCCGCGTGCCGTAAAATAATCATACCCCTGTTCACCAAAGGGAATATTCCACCCTTCGCCGGGAATGGCACCCTGCTGTTGCTGAATTTTGCGGTTTACATAAAGTGGGAATCGTGCCTGATTATCGGCCATATACGTGTAAAACCCAATCTTATCGTTTATCATCCCTCTGATTTCCAGCCCTCTTGTATTTTGATACAAATGCAATGAACGGTCGGTTTCTGTGCCCAGCCCAAAATGAATGACCGGATTGATTACCAGGAAAAGACCTTCGTTATGCCGGCGGTAAAAATCGGATGGTGTGCGGTAAAAGTGCTTCAGGAGAGGCCTTCGGGAAGTGTCAGCCGGAGCACCACTCCATTCCGCGTTGCTCTGGACAATATCCCGGATAAGAAACCTGTCGGTGCGGGTCAATCGCCGTGCAGCACTGTCAGCCTCCTGCAGGAATTCCACCATCCCTTTTCGCTCCAGGGGTTGCAGGGCAAAGTGAAACTGCGATGCTGAGCCACCGGATTTGATTTCCATTCGTTGCACAAAATCATGCCAGTGATGGCCCGAGGGAAGCATTGTGCTCTGCGACTGAATGGTATTCCAGCCCGTTAAGACGAGCAGCAGAATCGAAAGGAAGCGGAAAATATCTCGTTGCATAAGGAATCTTTTATATGAAGAAAAGACAGAAACTTTTGTAATTCAGGACAAGGCCTGCTTTCCTTTATGCAAAAATAGAAATAATACCTCATCCATTTGTCTTGTGCGGGTCATGTTCTGAGCTTATGTTGAAATTAATCGCAAAACACTTTTATATCGTTAATCTGCATTTTATTGTGTTCTTAATTTGAACAAACTGGCCACATTGAGCTCACCTTAGGCTCGGTTGCTTGATAAGAGCTGCTATCCTTAACGACCTATCATGCGGTTAACCAAAAAAACAATGCACAAGTGTTAGCCATTTATTATTCAAAATCAATACTCACAAAATTTAGAACCATTCTAAATTCATAAATAAAGAAAAAATCTTACTTTTACCAACGTAGCTTACATAGATTAGATTTTAACATTTTACAAAGAATCAACCAACGTTTTGATGATATAACCTCAACCCTTTGTTCCTGATGCAAAAACCGACAACCCGATTTCTCTTTTCCCTGTTCATTTTTTTATTCACGGCAGGAGTGCTGACCGCAAGCACATTCAGATTTCCCACCGACAGCAAAATCATTTACGACATGCGCTTTAGCTCAGGTGGCGAAGCCCTGGCTATCGCCGACGGCAAAACCATAAAAGTTTACAGTTTCCAAAGCCGGAATCTGCTGAATGAGTTCAGTGGCGTGCACGATACCCAGGTGATGACCATCGCCCTGTCAGCCGACAGCACACTGCTGGCCAGCGGCGACAGAAGTGGCCTGCTGGTACTCTGGGACCTGCAAACCGGGGAACCCCTTCATCAGTGGCAGGCACATGAAGATATTATTCTGTCAGCAGATTTCTCGCATGACGGCGAGCATCTTGGCACTACCGGGGCAGATAATAAAGTACACCTTTTTGATGTGGCAAGCCGCGAAAATATTGCCACTTTTACTGATCACACCGAAGATGTGACCGTGATAAGATTTCAGCCCGGAGGCACCTTAATGGCCACTGGTGGTGGCGACAGCAAGGTAATTCTTTATGACAGGGACCAAAGAGTAATGGTTCAGGAGCTTATAAGGCACACAGACTGGGTACGTGACCTGGCTTTTACCTCCGACGGTAACATCCTCACAACTACAGGTGATGACCGCCTTGTAGTTTCGTGGAATATTGCCAACCTGCAAAATATCAGGACACGCAGCGCAGTTAAAATGCTAAGTGGCTGGAACACTTCTGTGGATTTTTTCCACGACAACCAAACCTTACTTTTGGGTAGCATAAATGGACGTATTCACATTCAAACTTCTGTTGGAAAAATGACCCATAAGGTTCGCAAACCCGTCAATAAAGCCCTGTTCTGGAGCAACGACGGGATGACACTGCATGTGGTAGTTGCCACCCGTGGCAGGGGTATACTGGTAATTTCGGCAAGTGACATGAAAATCAATTAACTTTTATAATTCACCTTTCTGAGGTTGGATAAAATAGCAATAAGTTGAACCAAACAGGCGGAGAGAATACCTTAGCCTCCCGTTGAAAACTTAGTTTCTGAACACATAATTTCAAATCAATGAACAAACTCGCCCAAAAATCAATTTTTCTCATTAAGCTTACGGTTACCCTGACTGCCCTGTCCCTGCTATTTTCCTGCAACAAGGAAGAATACGAATACCCTGTGGTCTATACCGGAGAAGAATTTGACATGACAGAGGAAAGGATAATCCTGAATGCCTATTTTACACGCATGGGTAATGAGGAAATTATTGATTATGGGTTTCAGATTAACAGATACTATAACAGATGGAGCCGTATAGACAATTCTACTCCAAAAATCTCCTTAAATGCAAATCCCCTCAAAGACCCTTCGTTTTCTGCTATTTTGTACTCTGGCATGATGCCCAACAGGGATTACCTTTTGAGAGCCTATGCCACCACTTCCAAAGGAACAAGCTATGGCAATATTATTCGCGTCCTTAATATTGTAGACAACCCAATTCAGCTCACTTATTTTGAGCCAGCGATGGGCAATATTGGCGACACCATTTCACTTTATGGTAGTTACTTCAATCCCTATATTGCCCATTTATCCATGTTCCCTGATTACTATGAATACTCCGGAGATGATGAAAATATTGTAATGTTCAACGACAAAAAAGCAAGAGTAGTTTTTGCTTCAGACAGCTTACTCAAGGTTATTGTTCCATTTAATCTTATCGAAACAGTTTCCACCATTACTGTGGAAGTGCGAAATACAGAGCGCACTTACGAAGATCCTTTTTCCTTGCCAACTTACAGCATTAAAGACTTTGAACCCAAAGAAGGAGTGATGAATCTGGAAGTTACCCTGTATTGTAATGAGGATTTGTCTGGCCT
The DNA here is from genome assembly GCA_007694165.1 of Bacteroidota bacterium. Taxonomy (GTDB): domain Bacteria; phylum Bacteroidota; class Bacteroidia; order Bacteroidales; family UBA7960; genus SKVR01. The sequence continues at coordinate 14,551 of RECE01000154.1, read as the reverse complement.
GTCTCAGGTTGTTCATTTGGGAGGCAGAAAAGCTGAAATCACATCCATCAATAACAGCAAGCTGATTGCAGATACTGAACCATAAAAGGAGAGATTTCATCTCTCAGCAAGTCAGGATTTGTATCCGTTAAGACAAAAAACAGATCAAAAAAAAAAAAAAAACGTTTTCCCAATGCATTACACAACCTCAGGAATCAGTAAAGTTTTGACCAGATGCAGCAATTTCAGAATGATCGCTGCAGTATATATAATAGTTATCATTATCACGATGCAGCCTCATAGTTCCGGAGCCCAAACCATCAATAAAAACCTTAATATATACATAGGATATTCATCGGTTAGTATTAATGGGGACTCACTGTTCCGCAGCGGCTCATTTGTAACCCCTGCATTTTACCCCCACTTGCAATCCACCGGGGGCTTTTTTATGAAAGGTTCATGGAATGTCCATGATTTCGTTTCTGTAGGTGCGGATTTCAGCTGGCACGCCTTTTCTGACTGGAAATCATCATTTTCTAACCTTTACAATAAAATGGAGCTCAATGCATTTAACTTCTCTCCTTTCATAGAGCTTCGCACACCGCAAACCTACCAAGGTCTTTTAAACCGCATATGCCTGTTTGCAGGTTTTGGTCCTGTGATTGGCATTTCAGATTTCAAACTGGCAAAAACACCATGGAGTGTTGATTATCATCATGATTACAGCAATGAGCTAACCTTAAAAGACAAGGGCCGATTTCTTCAATATGGATACAAGTATACCCTTGGAGGGCAATGGAATCTCAGCCGGTCCGCAGGAGTGTTTGCAAGCTTTTCAGGCTTTAGCAACCGGGTAGAAACATTTGCATTTCCCGATGAAAAATATCGCGGCAGTGAAGTCACCCTGGGTGTATATTTGAGATTTATGAGCAAAAAAAGATTCTACAGATAATCTACACTTGTGCCTGGCAATAAAAAATGGGGAACGGAAAGCAGCGTATAAATCCGTCTGCCACTCCAGTCCCCTATTTTTATGGATGTTTGCAAAATGGGACTACATCACATGTACGAAAGTAATTTTGTGAGGATTTCCGTCTAAAATGCGGTCGTTCCAACCGGCATCGGCCTGTATCTTTACTTTGGTTTTATCCTTCTTTTGCACCTCCCAGCTGCGAATAATCTCATACTGGTTTTCAATAAAAGCATCGTGCATGCGCTTGAGCTGGTCTTTGAATTCCTGGGGTACAACTTCAGTAAAATGCTTCCCATTCAATTCCTCAGCTTTCCATCCGTAAATATTGCAATAGCGGTCATTCACTGCAACAAAGTATCCTTTGCTATCGGTAATGCAAATCCCAAGTTCTTTTTCTTGTCCTATAATATCAGTAACACCTGAGGGGTTTTCCAGTATATCTTCTTTTATCTGACGGGTTCTTTTAAGGTTGATCGTGTTCATTGGAGTTACATATTAGTGGTAAATTAATTGTTTCTGAATTTTACAGGAAGCGGGAAGTGTAACGTTTGAGGGTTTGTTTTCCCGTTCCACATTTTCAAACATAAGTAATAACCCTAATGTTCAATACGTGTTTACCATTATCGAATATTAACAGTACGAAAATTTATTTACCTGGTTTTCTCCCTTTCAAGCTTATTGCAAAAATCGCTTTCAGGCAATAATTTTGCGCTTTCAGCAAGTAAAATTTTACCATTATTTGGGTTCATTATAATTTTGCCATAAAACAAATAAATAACCCTAAGACAATACAGACTTCCATGATTCGACTAACAACAATTCTGTTTATCATCCTTGCCGGCTTTCAGACCCTTTATGCCGAAGCTGAAATAACCCAAACCCTCCGGGGGCGCGTTACCGACCGCCAGACCCTGCAACCCCTGCCCGGGGCCAATGTAATCATCCCGGGTACAGAACCTTTAAAGGGCACATCAACTGATATTGATGGCTACTTTCAAATCACCAATGTTCCGGTGGGACGTATCGATGTGCGGGTATCCTTTCTGGGATTCAGGGAGGTTTACCTTTCCAACATCAGCCACATTTCGGGCAGAGAAACCATCATCAATGTTGGCATGGAAGACTATATTCTGACGGGCGAAGAGGTGGTGGTGACAGCCTCTGCCGACAAATCACAAGCCATCAACCCCTTAACGGCCATCAGTGCCCGTGGCTTCACCGTGGAGGAAACCGAACGCTTTGCAGGTTCGCGCAATGATGTGGCACGCATGGCAGCCAATTATGCCGGGGTAATCGTAAACAGCGACGATCGCAATGACATTGTGGTGCGGGGCAACAGCCCGTCAGGCTTGCTCTGGCGCCTGGAGGGAATTGATATTCCAAGCCCAAACCACTGGGCTGCATTTGGGTCCACCGGAGGCCCTGTGAGTATGCTCAACAATACCCTGCTGGCCAACTCCGATTTCATTTCCGGTGCGTTTCCTGCCGAATACGGCAATGCCACTGCCAGCGTTTTCGATTTGCGCATGCGCAACGGAAACGACCAAAGACACGAACAAATGTTTCAGATAGGCTTCAACGGATTCGAACTGGGTGCCGAAGGCCCCATGCTGCCTGAGCAAAAGGGCTCCTATCTTGTAAACTTCCGCTACAGCACCATGGAGGTGTTTGACAGGTTGGGGATGAATTTTGGCACCACCGGGATACCCAAATACCATGATCTTTCTTTTAAATTCAACCTGCCACAAACCCGCTGGGGAAGTTTCTCTCTCTTTGGGCTGGGGGGAAGAAGCAGTATTGAATTTCTCGACAGCAACCGCAAAGAAGATGAACTGGATTATTATGCAGGGGATGGATTCGACCTTATCAACGGGGCAGACATGGGTGTGATGGGAATCAACCACATCGTGAGCCTTACCCCTTCAACTTATTTGCGCTCTACCCTGGCCCTGAGCCATCGCAATATGCGCACCGATGTTGACAGCCTTATCAGGCCGCAAATGAACCCCTTCAGGATTTATGGCAACGACTTCAGGGAAAACCGTCTGTCCGGCGCTTTCTCTGTCAATTCCCGCCTCAACAATCGCAATACAGTAAAAGGAGGAATCAATCTTTCCATGCGCAACCTGCAGCTCAATGATAGTGTCTACAGCTATACCTACGACAGAATCATTGCCATCAGAGAAATGAGCGGCAGCGGCTGGCTCATGCAACCTTACATCCACTGGCAACACAGGATCAATAATGAGATTACCATCAATACGGGTCTGCATCACCAGTTTTACTTTGTCAACAATACCCATTCCACCGAACCCCGGTTGGGTTTGAATTACAATTTCCTTCCCGGTCATACCCTGAGCTTCGGGGCCGGTCGCCATAGCCAGATACTGGCAGAAACGGTCTACTTTACCAAAGTCTTCGATGGCACAACCTATCATACGCCCAACAAAAATGCAGAAATGCTCAAAAGCGACCACCTGGTGCTTGGATATGATTTCAGCTTCAACGCGCATACAAGAATCAAGGTAGAAACCTATTACCAGAAACTGTTTGATGTACCGGTCAATGGGTCCAAAGCTGACAGCTACTCCATGCTCAACGAAGGAGCCAATTTTGGTGTATTCAATCCCGACACCATTGCCAGCTCCGGGACAGGACAAAATATCGGAGTAGAAATAACACTGGAACGCTTTTTCCATAAAGGACTGTATTACCTGTTCACCGGCTCTGTTTTCGATTCCAAATACCGGGCTTCCGATGGCGAATGGCGCAATACTGCTTTCAATAATAATTACATTGCCAACCTGCTGGCAGGGTATGAATTCAGGGTAGGTTCTTCGGATAAAAGAAGAAGCATGATCGACATCAATATCAAGGCAACTTATGCCGGCGGACAGCGATATGTTCCTTTCCAAACGGTTTGGGATGAAAACTCACAGCTATACGGACGTCAATGGCTGCACAACAATGCTTTCGAAAACCGGTACCAGGATTATTTCAGAACGGACCTGAGCATTGGATTTAAAATGAATACCGGCAATGTTACCCAGGAGTGGATGATAGAGATTACCAACCTGTTCAACAATCAGAACATCCATTCCATGAACTTCGACAAACAAAGCGGAGAACAAAAAATTGTGCCTCAATTAGGGATGATGGTGATTCCGCAATGGAGAATACGGTTTTAAGCTGTAATAGCTTTAGAATCTTTGTAAGAGACCCAAAAGAATAATTCTAAGTTATCAAAAATTAAAAATCCATAAAGGAAAACAAATGCAAATAACAATTCTCAATGGCGCGCCTGATCCCGGGGAAAACGATTTGGCCCATTTTACAACTTTCATCACAGAAGTAGCCGGAGCCGGAAATGAAATCCAATATTTCCCTCTTGCCAATATGCAAATTAAACACTGCACCGGCTGCTGGACCTGTTGGTGGAAAACTCCCGGGTTGTGCATATGGCAGGATGATGCAGATACTATCTTTGAGTCGGTTATCAACTCAGACCTGGTGGTATTTGCCTCCCCTATCCTGGCGGGTTTTACAAGCAGTTTGCTCAAAAGGCTACAGGACCGGTTGATTGTTCTTATTCATCCCTACATCCAGCTGGTGCAGGGCGAATGCCATCATCGCAAACGCTATGACAGCTACCCCGACTTTGGTCTTTTGCTGAGCAAGGATGCTGATTCTGATGAAGAAGACATCCAAATCATCACCGATATATACAAAAGACTGGCCCTTAATTTTCACTGCCAATTAAAACATGTGTGGATAAACCCTACCCCCAAACAAAAGGAGACAACCCATGACATTAGCCATTATTAACGGTTCGCCACGCGGCCAAAAAAGCAATTCAAAAATCCTGACTGAACACTTCCTTAAAGGCTACCGCAGCAAAAACAACCAGGGGAATGTGGTTACATCCTACCTGGTGGGGAAGGAAAAAATGCAGGAAAACCTTGAAGTTTTCAAACAATCAGAACAGGTCATCATCATCTTTCCATTGTATACCGATTGCATGCCCGGTATGGTAAAGGAGTTTTTTGAACACCTCCCCAAAAACAATGCTGAAAGCAGAAAAGATCTTGGATTCATTGTACAATCCGGCTTTCCCGAAGCCATCCATTCTGTTTATTTGGGACGCTACCTGAAAAAACTCACCCAAAGGCTGGGGTATAACTACCTGGGTACCGTGATCAAAGGAGGTGTGGAAGGGATACAGGTAATGCCGGCATCCATGACACGGAAACTGTTTGACAGTTTTCGCAGCCTGGGCGAATACTATGCAGAAAACGGGTCATTCTCAGAAGCAATAAAAGAGAAACTACAGGGTTCGCTGCGCATGAGCAAAGCACAACAAATAGGTTTTAAAATCGTAGGTTTAACGGGACTCCCAAACTTTTACTGGAACAGCAACCTGAAAAAAAACGGAGCCTATCAACGACGCAATGACAAGCCATATGTTGCGAAATGACTTCTCCTTTTTGAAAAGGGTGAACATAAGAATGGGTATAAATACAATCATTTTTTCCATACATTTACGCTGAAATAGAAAACCATCACATGCAAAAATTCTTGAACGACAAGTGGATTCTAATCATCGGAATCCCACTGTTAGGCATCATAATACCTATGATATTCAACAGGTTTGACTTCACTTTTCTGATGAGCGAAGGGTACAGGAATACTATAATGAGCATTATAACAACGGTGGCTATCTGGCTCGGGATACGCAAAATCGTAATGTTTCTCTGGGACAAATATCCATGGGAACGTTTTCCTGCCAAACATCTTGCTTATGAAATTATCATGGTAACAAGCTATACCATGCTGATCGGAGGACTAAGCTACATAGTGGCCCGCTACACCAACTTTGTTGAATTGGACCCTGATATGGAAATCGGTATTTCCGTGACCATCACCCTGTTGATCACTTACCTTATAACCTGTATCCATGAAGCATGGTTCTTTTTTACACAGTGGAACGTGAGCCTGGTGAAAGCCCAGGCACTGGAAAAGGAAAATATCCAATCACAATACGAAACCCTGAAAAGCCAGATCAATCCCCACTTTTTGTTCAACACCCTCAATACACTTACCACTCTTATTGAAGAAAATCCCAAAGTAGCTGTTGATTACGTGGGCAAGACATCCGACTTCCTTCGCAGCATTCTCAGCATGAAAGACAAAGAAGTGATAACGCTGGAGGAGGAAATGAAAATCATTCAAACTTTCTACCACCTGCAAAAAGAAAGGTTTGGAGATAATTTAAACCTGGAAGTACAACTATCTGCTGAAAGCCTTGCCGGAAACATTCCTCCCCTTTCCCTTCAAATGCTTGTGGAGAATGCCATCAAGCACAACATCATCTCCGCCGACCTTCCGCTTACCATCATCATTTCTGACCATAAAAGGAACACCATCCTTGTTTCCAACAACCTGCAGAAAAAGAAAAATGAACATCTTTCCAATGGCATCGGTCTGCAAAACATCCGGAAAAGATATCACTACCTGTCAGGAAATACGGTTGAAATCAACGAAACAGCGGAAAAGTTTGAAGTTATACTTCCTTTGCTCAAAGGAGGTTAGAGGCAATGTAACAGAAATTTGCCGGGATCGCATTAGGAAGACAGAGCTTTTAAACTTCAAATCCTTTGTTTTTCTTACTTTTGCCCCTTTGAAACACTTCACGCTTGAAACCCTCAGCAATGGACAAAAACCGCCAGGCAGCCCCCTTCCTCAAATGGGTAGGAGGAAAACGTCAATTGATTCCGGCCATTACCAAGGTGCTGCCCTCTGATATTGGCAGCCATACCTGGTTTGAGCCATTTATTGGCGGAGGCGCTATGCTGTTCCATCTGCAGCCCCAGAGAGCGGTTATCAACGATTTCAACGATGAACTCATCAATGTTTACGAAGTTATCAGAGACCATTCCGAAGAGCTGATCGAAGATTTGAGAAGACACAGAAATGAAGCCGACTATTTTTATGCAGTGCGTGCCCTTGATAAAAATGGTGGACTACAACAGTTATCGCCTGTGCAAAGAGCTTCCAGGGTGATTTTTCTGAACAAGACCTGCTACAATGGTCTTTACCGGGTAAACAAGGCCGGAGAATTTAACACCCCCTTTGGCCGGTATAAAAATCCCAACATCATCAATGAAGAAGGATTACGAGCTGTAAGTGATTACTTCAAAACGGCTCAGATTGAAATACACAATACCGACTATACCCGGGTGACAGAACTGGCCGGGAAGGATGCTTTTGTTTACATCGACCCACCCTACCATCCCATTTCTGCCAGCTCAAGCTTTACCGGGTATGTGCAGGGTGGATGGAACGGAGAAGAACAGGTAAGGCTGCGCGAAGCATGTGATAACCTCAACAGGAGAGGAATCAAGTTTCTCCAGTCCAATTCCTCATCTCCTTTTATCAAAGAGCTCTACAAAGACTATACAATTACGACCGTAAAAGCCAGTCGCTACATCAACTCTGTGGCAGCCAAAAGAGGTGCTATTGATGAGGTACTGATTCGGAATTATTAATACCACCAATTAATTTTGTGGCTCGGTTCATCTGCAAAGTCCGGTGGCGACTTTTTTGTTCGCCTCCGGAATAAAAAGCGATGCAGTGCATTAGCCCGGACGGGAACTTAGAGTCCCGACCGGGCATAAACAACGTGTGGGTCAGTAGTTATTGTTATGGTCCGGTGTATCTGCAGAATTTCATTAGGTTTCTATACAAGCTTTTATTAACTTTATATAGAAATCAGTGCCCGGAGCAGTCAAATGGCGTTGCTTTTCCGACGAATCGGCAATAGCAACATCAATATTCTTCCGGGATCCGATTTCACCTCCCATCCGACAGTTAATTCATTCATCAAATTAAAACGTTGAGAACATGAAATTACTACAGAATGGAATGAAAGGGACCGATGTAAAGAAGTGGCAATATTTCCTTGTCGGACAAGGATTTACAGAGGTTGTGGCTGATGGAGATTTTGGCCCGATAACAGGAAAAGCTACCAGAGCTTTTCAACAAAAAATAGGTTTGTCTCCGGATGGCATTGTGGGCACCTTTACCCTGGCCCATGCAGGCACCATGGGATTTGAACTGGTAAAAAATCCGCCCGACGAAAATCCGGCAGGTATTCACTGGCCGCATAAACCGCATTTTCGTTCCTTATCGCAGAGTGAATATCGCCAAAGGTTCGGAAATTTCACATGGCAAATGAAACCCGGCGCTAATCCCGGGCGTGAAATCGCTATTACCGATAACTGGGAAGCAGAAAACATTGTATTGATCGACACCCCCCTGTTTCGCAACCTCCCCCCTTACAAAGCCTCAAGGATGAGGGTACACCGGAAAGCTGCCCGGCAATTTGAGCAGTTGTTTCGCGACTGGGAAAAAGCGGGATTGCAAAAGCACCTTTTATCTTACGATGGGGCCTACAACCCTCGCATGATAAGGGGCTCAGCCACCAACCTCAGCTCTCACAGCTACGGTATTGCTTTCGATATCAATGCCGCCTGGAACGGACTGGGCGTCCTTCCTCCCAAAGCAGGACAAAAAGGGTCGGTACGCGAGCTGGTGGAGATCGCCAATGAACATGGCTTTTACTGGGGTGGCCACTTTACACGCCATGACGGAATGCACTTTGAGCTTGCACGAATTTTGTAAGTTTGCCAGTCCAAAGGGGGGTATTAATCCCCCTTTGGGCTGTTAAGCGCTTCGAGAAAAAAACACTGGAAAGCAACTAAAAAGCCTTTATCTTAAGTTTTTTGCACTCCAAGTCTTTTCAGTATTCTGTAATGTGAAGTGAACGCATCCCAGAACCCATCAAACTCATGAAAAGGCAAGCCAAACTCTGCTGTAGTTTTTTCTACAATTTTAGAAATGGCAGGATAATGAACATGGCAAACTTTGGGAAACAAATGATGCTCGATTTGAAAATTCAAGCCCCCCACATACCAGGAAAGAATTTTATTATCGCGTGAAAAATCGCTGGTAGTCTTCAATTGATGAACAATTAGGGTATCATCTATTTCGATATTACCCTTTTCGTCTGGCTTCATTTGCTCAGGCCCTTCTACAACATGCGACATCTGAAAGATAAGGCTAAGAATAGTGCCCGCAGTCAGGTTCATGATTACAAAACCAACCAATACCTGCCACCACAACAATTGGGTCAGTAAAATTGGCACAGCAATAAACACCCCAAAATACAGTATCTTGGAAACTATCAACCAGGCCATTGAGCGCCGGTAGGCAGATGGAGAAATATTGGTAATCCCCTTTTTGCGATAATTCATACGCTTGGTAATATCTCCAAAAATCATGGAAAAAGTCATCATTGCATAAAAGAACCATGCATAAAGATGTTGGTACCTGTGGTATTTCTTCAAGGGTGCGCCGTAAGCAAACCGCAGAATTACACGACTGTTGATATCCTCGTCCTTGCCATAGATATTGGTAAAAACATGATGCAACTTGTTGTGTTTAATTTTCCAGTTGTATGCATCTGCACCCAGCAGGTTCATGGTAAGCCCCATTAAACGGTTGATGCGGTGATTACCGGAATAACCAAAATGATTCCCATCATGCATAACTGACATACCCACCCCGGCAATACCCACACCCATGATAAAATAAATTATCATCACTATCCAGAAAGGCATAGCAACGGTGAGAATCAATATAAAAGGCAGGATATACAAGGAAAGCATGACGATGGTTTTTACTATCATGGCTGCATTGTAGTGCTTCGAAAGACCGGTTTGAGAAAAATAATCGTTAACACGGTTTTTTAACACCTTCTTGAATTCAAGGTCCTTATTTTGTTTGAAAGAAACGGAGGTTGTCATGATAAGGTAGATTTAAGAGGGAGTATGAAATACTCAACCTGATGTGTAAATATTAGCAGAACATTTAATCATCTGCTTACTAAAGATAATGCTTATAAAGCGGGGATCAAAAAATTCCATTACAAAAAAAGCCAAACACTTACGTTGAATGGATTCAAGATTAACACAGGAGTCCCATCAACAGAAGGGTTCAAAAATTTCACAATAAGCCATTATTTGGGTATCTAAATGCCAGATTTTTTGTATTTTTATAAAAGCGAAGTGCTTTTCTGAAAACATTTTACATTTTCATCCCTATGAAGATTCTTGCATCAATCATCAAGCATTTTAGGTATATTCTTGTTTTCTTTGTCTTGACAGTTGCCTGTCAAAAAGAGATAGTCTATGAAGAAAACCCGGCCCTTATTAAAAAAAATGAGCTGGTCTATACAGAATTGAAAGCCCTTGACCCTGTAGTTACTGTTGATAAGATGGCACGTTTGAAAGCCGTTGCAAGTGGTGACTCACTGGTATTTCAATGGTTCTCGGAAGAGGGAATAATTACAGCTACAGATACTTTGGCGTTTTTTTCCAGTGATATTGACGGTGTTTTTTCGGTAAGCTGTCAGATATCGGATAAATACGGTAACTCAGAAATAAAAGAAGTTGAGGTAAGAGTAACCTCTGAATTGGTTTTCACCGCCCTTGAAAGCGAAGAGGAAACCATACCGGTGGGTTTCCGGACAACTGTTACGGCAACTGCTTCAGGAGAAGAAATAGAATATCAATGGAGTGCAGATGGAGGAACCCTTGAAGGAGAGGGTAGTGAAGTAGTCTTTTTTGCCGGCAATCCCGGTGAATACAAATTAACCTGCACTGTTACGGACCTTGCCGGCGAAAGTCAGTTCTTTGAGATAATTATTACCGTAGTTGAGGGATTTGTTTTTAAGGCACTGGTTGCCAGTCCTGACCGTGTAAATGCTCATGAAAATTCATACCTGACAGCCAAAGTGCTGGGAGAAGGACTTTCTTTTCAATGGAGGTGCGATCCCCCTGCCTTTCTTGCGGGCAGCGGTAGCAGCATAATTTTCAACATCTGCCACGGCGATCGTTTTACTGTTTCTTGCGAAGTAACCGACAAGGAGGGAAACAGCGAAACCAAAAGTGTACTGATTATTGTGGATGATATTTAATGGAAACAAAATGAAGCAAGTTTTACTATTAACCCTGTTACTCGCACCAACCTTCAACTCTCTTTACGGGCAATGTTGCTCTATGGGCAACCCGGTAAGTGGTCAGGAAAGCCTTACTGTATTGCAGGCCAACCATTTGCGGGTATATTCATTTTACAAATATGGATACAACGAGACCTATTTCAGGCAAAACATCCGTCTGATAAACTACGGACAATACCGCCATTCTTCCTATGATTATGCAGGGATACATCTTGCTTATGGCCTCACCCAAAGACTAACCATCGAACATGAAGCAGGGTACTTTATTGACAAGCAACTCAGATTTCACGACCCCGAACTGGATGCCTTGTCCCGCAGTGGATACGGATTGTCCAACGGGGTAGTAAGCCTTCATTATTCTGTTTGGAACAGCAAAACGACCTCTTCTGAGATTTCATTAGCCGGCGGTTTAAAATATCCTCTTTCCAGGCAATCCATGTCCGTTGACGGAGTTGAATTGCCTGTTGAATTGCAGCCATCCACAGGGGCTACCGGGTTTGTAGGCAGAGCGACAGTCATTCTGCCGCTCAACCCAACGGGTTTTTTGTTGTTTATACAGCACCGCTATGAAGTCAATGGTGCCAACAAACGAAATTACACCTATGGAAGTGCTCACCAGACCTCCGTTTCCGTCGGGATACCGGTTGTACGAAATTTTCAGACCATGCTGCAGTTTCGCAATGAATACAGAAATGCTGACACCACTCCTTCTGCCGCCCGGCTGGCAAGTGAAGGAAGCAATGTAGTGTTTGTTTCTCCTACCCTTTCGTGGATGGCGCCGGGAAGAATCAACCTGGCTGTATTCGCCGATATTCCTCTTTACAAACACTATTTCGGAGAGCAACTCTCCAACCGGTTTGCCACAGGAGTAAGCATCTCCAGAGAGTTTTCCTTCTCCCGCACCCCTGCCCTGCCCTGACAGCAAAAATTTCCTTGCACGCACTCAAAATATGTCCATAAATTCAAAACATTAATTATTTTTGTTTAAAATTTATGTTAACATGATAGAACTGCTTATCCACCAGTGGAAAGAAAAAACACGTTCCCCTTTCTGGCAAAAAAGTATATTTATCAATATTATCCTGGTGCTGCTTGGGTTGTATTTTATCTTCAGCTTTATCATCATCAGCTTTTTTAGCGACAAAATCATAGAGTCATCCTACCCAGGAGAAGAGGTGACAGTGGTTTTTACCGGACTGTTGCTGTACTACTTTTTGTTTGATATCATCCTGCGCTTTTTTATGCAACAATTGCCGGTTGTTTCCGCACAGCCCTATCTTTTGTTGGCGGTTAAAAGAAGTCAGCTGATTAAGTACACCATTATCAAGAGTTTCATTCATTTTATCAACCTGCTTGCCATCCTGTTGATTCTGCCTTTCTTTTTTAAAAATGTACTACCAGCGTATCATGGCGCTTTTGCATTCAACTGGTTGTTCATTGCCTTATCAATCATTGCCATCAATAATCTGCTGAATTTTTCCCTGAAAAAATATTTCTCCCAAAAGCCCTGGCTGATAGCCATCCTGTTGGTGCTTGTTGCCGGGCTCGGGGGATTAGCCGAACAACTCAGTCTCGCAGAAGGATTTTCCGGGTTATGGATGGCCACCGCTTCTCTTCAATTGGGTTTTGTCATTCCTGGCTCGCTAATAATTATCCTGGCCCTTTTTACCTTCCACATACTAAAAGATTCCTTTTACAGCGACAGCAATTCAACAGTCCAAAATCGCAAAACCCTTGAATGGTCCATGCTGGACTCCTTTGGTTTGCAGGGCGATTTGCTGAAAATAGAAATCCGGTTAATGCTGCGAAACAAACGGGTCAGAAATCAAACTCTGATGTTTTGCTTTTTCCTGCTTTATGGATTCATCTTTTACACTGAAAGAAATCTTGGCATGCAGTCAATGCTGATATTAACCGGTATGCTTCTCACCATTATTGTAGCCAGTAGTTATGGACAGTACTTTTTCTCTCTTGACGGGCAGTTTTTCGATTTTTACCTTACATCCAATTTACCACTGGAAGATTACATCCGCACCAAATTTTTATTGTTTGGATTGCTTTGTTTTGCCTCCTATATTCTTACATTGCCCTATGCCCTGATTGACCCAAAAATCGGATTCATCAACACAGCGATGGTATTGTGGAATATCGGAATAACTTCCTGGTTGTTTATGATTGCCTGCACTTACAACAAGCCCGCTTTCGATCTGGAAGGAAGTGCCATGATGAATTACCAGGGAACCGGTTTCGGGCATTTTATCGGAGTGATTCCCGTATTGTTCCTCCCTTTTATCATCCATCTTGTCTTCAGGTTGACAGGCATGGGAGGATACAGTCTTATTTTCTTTGCAACTATGGGGTTGCTGGGCATAGTATTTCATCGTTTTGGGATTTCACTGGTTAAAGCTCAGCTTTTGAGAAGAAAACTAATCATGGCCGCAGGCTTTAGAAAAAAATAATATATATGATATCGTTACACAATCTGAAAAAGAAATACGCAGGGAAAACAGTCCTGAATATCGAACAACTGCAAATTGAAAAAGGACAGTGCCTTGGTGTGGTAGGAAATAATGGTGCAGGCAAAACAACCATGCTCAGCCTGATGCTCGATATAATAAGAGCTTCGGAAGGAGAAGTGCATTCGGACGGTAAACCGGTTGCCGGAAGTGAACACTGGAAACAATACACCACCGCTTACCTCAATGAACGGTTTCTGATTCCCTTTCTCAGTCCCATGGAATTTCTTGAGTACGTTGGGAAACTACACGGAAAAAACAAATCAGACCTTGAGGTATTTCTAGAGGCCAACAGCGGCTTTTACCAGGAAGATATCAAAAGCCGCAAATACATCAGAGAGCTTTCGGCCGGAAACAAGGACAAAACCGGGATTCTGGCAACCTTGCTTCCCGACCCACAGGTTTTGATCCTGGATGAACCCTTTGCCCATCTTGATCCCACTTCACAATCGTGGCTCAAAACCAGACTTCGTCACTTGCACAGGCAGGGTACCACCATCATCGTCTCAAGTCATGATTTAAAACACGTTACAGAAGTGTGCAGCCGCATTGTATTGCTGGAAGAGGGAGTTGTTATCAAAGACATTTCTGCCACTGAAGACACCCTGAATCAGCTGGAAGAATATTTCAAAGCAAAGGGTGTTTTTGCAGAAAAGTTTGAGAACGGGAGGTAATTGATGAAAATTCTTTTGGTTTAATCGATTAGGTCGTTGTTGTTAAATTGCACTAATAGAGTATTTTAGGGGAAGTGTTAGCAATATTTTTAATAATGTGCTACCCAACTCTATGACCTTATTACATTATTTAATGCTTTAATTTATATTGTTTTGGTTCTTTTATAAGCTAATAAGGTTTCGTATTGTACTGGATTAACCTTGTTACTAATGTAATAAGGTTTGGTTTGCGGATTTTCCAAATTAACATCAAATATCCAAAAGGGATGACTCTTCTCTTAAAGGACCCAATCAAAATTCAAATATCTATTGCCGTCGTGCTTTAGCCGAC
>RECE01000261.1 GCA_007694165.1 Bacteroidota bacterium | reverse complement strand
CCGTTTACAACAGAGGCCATGTAATCAACCTGTTGGCAGGTAAAGAATGGATGCTGAAAGGCAAGAACATGCTTGGCATCAGCGCCAAAGTCACCCACATGGGCGGATTGCGTTATACACCTGTAAAATATGCAGAATCAATGGCGGCCAATTGGGCCTTGCCAGACCATTCAAGGGCTTACGAGAGTCAGTTTCCATCAACAACCGGAGTGGATTTGTCAATTACATACAAGGTAAACAAAGCAAAATACACCGGCACATGGTACTTTATGATTAAAAACGCCCTGATGCAACCCGATTACAGCGATCCATTCTACAGCAGGATGAAAAATGATGTAATTGTAGATGAGATGAAAATGCCTTTTCCATCCCTGGGATATAAAATTGAATTCTAATGTGTGCTTGCACGAGAAAAAATTTCGAGTTTACTTACAGAGATTAATTAAAACATAGGCAAAATGATACCAGATGATGTTTTTTTCAAGATAGTGCGGAGTGCAGCCAAGGCACCCTCGGGGCACAACACGCAACCCTGGTTGTTTGCTAAAGAGGACGATGGCATTTGCATCAAGCCCGATTTTTGCAGGGCATTGCCTGAAGCCGATCCTGAGCATAGGGAACTGTTTATCAGCCTGGGTTGTGCCGCGGAAACAGCCATCATTGCAGCAAGGTTTTATGGCTACAACCCTGCTTTGCGAATCAATCTTTTGGGTACTGATTGCTCATTGAAAATATCCCTGCAAAAAGACGATACGATTAAACAACCTGAACTCTATTCATATATCACGGCAAGGCAAACAACCCGAAATCTGTATGACAAAAATGAAATTCCAGCGGAAGACCTGATGATCCTGCAACAAGCAGTTTCTGAATCGGGTGTTGGGGTGAGATTATTTTCAGGACAATCCAGTTTGGACATGTTTTCGCCATTTATTGCCGAAGCCAGCGCCTTGCAGATAAGTAATCCCAATTTCAAAAGTGAATTGATACAGTGGATGCGTTTCAGCGAGAAGGAAGCCATGGAAAAAGGCGATGGGCTTTACACCGCCTGCAGCGGCGTGCCATCAATGGGTCGTTTGGTCGGAGGTTTTGTGTTGAAAAACCTGGTAACTGCCAAAAGCGAAAACAAAAGATTGCTCACACAATTGAATAAAACGGCGGCAGTTGCCCTTTTCATAAGCCCGACCAACCAGGTTGAAGATTGGATAAGAACCGGATTGGCCTTCCAAGAGTTTGCCCTCACTGCCACAAAACTTAATATCAGCCATTCGTATCTCAATTCGCCATGTCAGATACCTGGGGTCAGAGACAAAATGATAACAGCCCTCGGTTTAAACGGGGAGTTTCCGCAGCTTATCATTCGCCTGGGGTATTCAAAAAAAATGCACTTTTCTTTCAGACGGAGAATTAATGATGTTATAATCGAGCAGAATATTGAATAGATGCAACCAAACAAATCCAACCTGACGGAAATGATTCAAAACGGTTGACACCATAAAAAAACACTATTATGAGAAATGCCATTTGCTTACATATTTTAGCCTTCTTTTTTTTCAACTGTTGCATTTTCAATAACAGCTCAAGAATTAGTTGAATATCAGCAGTATAGTATTGATGAGTGCCTCAATAATTGAAACATTTACAATATTCAACTAAAGTTACAATAAACAAAATTCCCCTTTCCCCCAAATCTAAATAATTAAAAACAAATGAAAATACCCTCATCATTTAAACTATTTTTTCTTTTCATTTTCTTGCTTGGCTTGCAGAACATTGGCTTTGCCCAGAGCAGGGAAATGAAAGTATCACCTTTGCGCTTTGCTGGAGTATATGCATTAAGCTCTGTGAATGGTGAAAGCGAAGCGTTTCTGGTTATCCATTCGGCCTCTGGAGGCAACTGGAACTTCGAGCTGCTTGACGCGGAAATGAATGATATTCAATCTGGCACCATTGAAGCACCGGCGCATTCTTTCTTTAACAGCATCTGCTTTAATGAAGGATACACCGCGATAAGCTTTGTGGTCAACGCCTTCACCCCATCCATCACTTATGTGGTGCTTGATATAACGGGCCATGAAGTGGCTCGTACAACACGTTATGATGCACCCAATTTGCGACGCGGCGATCAGTTTTTTCCGGCCATTTACCAACATCCTGAGCATGGCTTTGTCATTGTACAATGCACAGGGAAAGGGCGCAGTGCAGGTTATACGGTTGAGCAGGTCGACTACCATCTCAATACCTTATGGAGCATGGAGTTTAGCGGCCAGGGAGCACAGGTTCATGTATATGACCTCATCGGTCTGGGCAACAGATTGTATATCCTTGAAGCTTCCGAAAGATTCGGGAAAACACTTAGTGTACGTTTGCATGGAATAGACATTCAAGAAAATGCACATACCTACACCATGGAGCTTAGCGATGGAGCATACCGCTACTTTCCTACAGCATTGCTACCCCTCAGCGACAACAGCATTGCTATGGCTGGCACTTATTTCAATGGTGATAAAATAAATGGGAAAAACACGCAGGGGTTGTTTTTTATGGGCGTTGACGGTACTGGTCACACCGCCGGAATGGAGCTGCATCCATGGTCAGAACTAAAAAGTACATTGAAAACGCCATTGCCTGATTGGTTTTTCAAGGTCATGCCCGATGTGTACATCCATGCATTGGAATATAACGAAGACAATAGCTACACAGCCATCACCGAACTATATCGTTATTCAGGAGAGGTCAGTCAGCAAGACAAAAGGGGTAAGCAAGAACGTTACCACCGCATCAGAATGCTGGACTTTATGCTTTTCAATTTTGATCAGCAGGGCCTGATAAACCATACCGAGAGAATAGAAAGGCCACATATGGTGCTAAAGCTGGATTCAGAATTTGCCGGGGAGGCATCGTCCCTGGCCCAAAATGCAGGTGCTGGTCCACTTAAACGGGCAATGGCCATGAAAAAGGCAGGAGCCTTCACCTATCGCTTTCACCTGAAGTCACAGGAGCACTTCCATCTGGCTTTCTTCGGTTATGAAAACAAAAGGCACCATGCATATCTTATGGATCTGAATAATGAAAATTCGGCAATTAAGACAGACCTTGCGCATGCCAAACCTATTGCAATCAGCTACCTGCAGGTTATTGACCTTTGTGTTAATCAGTCGGGATTTGGGTTTATCCTTAGTGAACTCAACACCCGAAGTTTCGACGACTCAGAAGCCTACTGGAGGGGTATGCTGCCCGGAAGAAACGGATCAATGCTAACCTATGAGTACATGCCCCTAAATGGAAGGCTAAAACTGAATATGCTGAAATAATAAAACACTGCCCGATCATGGTATAAATTGCTAAACGATGATTTATGAACTTAGGTTCATGAGCCCCATTTCCTGAAAGTTTAGTTTTGCAGAAATATCATTTAATCCTATATTACCTATGCACATTAAGAATTTTAAACAATCAATTATTGTAGCCTTTGTCATGATCATGATTAGCTGCAGTAAAAATGATGAGTCGCTGTACAATACACCAATTTCCGGAAAAGGAAGTTTCACAGACCATGGCTTTATTCCCGCCATATTGAGTGCCGGGCCAGATGTGGCAGAGTTTCAGTCTATAATCTATTATGACGATTATGTATTTGTGGCCACATCAGATGGGATATGGAAAAATCATTTACCCACCCGTGAATGGTCAAGATCAGGGCTGGATGGAAAGGTGATTACGGCCATATACAATCATCCCGAAATAGCAGGCCGGTTTTTTGCCGGAGTCGGGTCTGATCTTAGCCCGCTGTTCAAAACACTGTACATTTCAAATGATGGTGGGATGCGCTGGGTGCCGGCCACCAGGCCGGTTTATGATAATCACAACCACCGTTATGAGGCATATGTGTGTTTTGCAGCCAGGCCAGGACATCCCGATCATGTCTATGCCAATCTGGAAAATGGGAAAACCATTGCCATATCTACTGACGGGGGCTATAACTGGACAAGGATGAATGACATGGATTATAGCTATTTTGGCTATCAGTCTAACATTGCCTTTCTACATGAAAATCAAAATACCATCTACCAGGGATCGGAAACCCCAATGGATTTTGCATGGTTGGGAAGGTATGAAATAGACAACGACAACCCTGTTGTGCTGGACAAATTCACCACCATTATTGATATTGAAACCTGGAGCAATCGCAGACCAAAAAAACTAATGACCTATCAGCATACTCCGGGCAGTTTGTATGTGGGGCAGGAAGGTGCCCTTTCAAAAGTAACCGGATCCACAAACAAGTTTATCTTCAAAAGAAATGTGGGTGAGTTTCCATATACCTACATGTACGGCATTTGGGTTAACCCCAATAAAACTGATCACATTCTTTTTGGTGGTGGTTTAAATGATAATGAGCAACCCATGCAACTGTTTGAAACAAGCGATGAGGGAACCACCATCCATCGTTTTACCGACAAGATGGGACTGGAAAACCCGGTTGTAATGGACATTATCCAGGCAAAAAACTACCCGGCCATATTGCTCAACGACAAAGGGGCTGACAGAGTGAAGTTGGTGTTGTATAAACCATATTATATCGATAAGTAACAATCACATTGAAGAATATTTCAAATACCACAAAATGAAAAATATCGTAACCTTCTTAAGTATCCTTATCTTCTTACTTACTGCCTGCCAGAAGGAAGATTTTACCCGGTCAGGCATGGCAGATGACCATTTTTTTCTGCAATCCGATGGCCAAAACATGCCGGTCACGGTGGCCGGAAATCTGGACTCCGGCAAACTGTTGCTCATTGTGCATGGCGGACCGGGGGGCAATGCCCTTGCCTACAGAAACAAGTATGTGAAGGCCAACGTGGAGCCGGAGTTTGCTGTGGTGTACTGGTATCAGCGGTATGCCGGCAACAGCCAGGGGAATGGAGGTGATGCACATATTTCGGTATACAGGAATGATTTGCGCAAACTTATTCAACTTCTTAAAAACATCTATGGAGATGATAA
>RECE01000296.1 GCA_007694165.1 Bacteroidota bacterium | reverse complement strand
GCTCGCAACCCATTGTACGGTATGAATTGAACGACATCATCACAGAAAAGAAAAACTGCGCATGCGGTTCGTCCATGCTGGCCATTGAAAGCATTGACGGACGTTCGGATGATATACTGATATTCGAAAACCGGCAAAAGAAGGAGGTGAAGCTGTTTCCGGATGTGTTTCGCAATACCATTGTTTTCTGTGATGAGCATATTTCTGATTATTGCCTGGTACAATCCGCCCCGGATCTTCTTAAACTATATGTTAAAAGCAAAGACAAAGCCTCCTGCAGCAAAGCGGTGCATGCCCTGGAAGGGTTGTTGGCCGGCTATGATATTTCCAATGTTGCCATAGAGAAACTGGAGCAGGATCCTTTGAAAGTGGGTGAAAAGAAACGAAGAATCAAAAATGAGCTATGAACAGTGAAAAGCCAATCAGGATAATTGCTTCGGGCAAATACCTGCCAGTAGAGGTCAGCTCTGAGGAGCTGGAAGAAAAGCACAACCTGCCCAAAGGTTGGTCAGAAGCTCATTCGGGGGTAATCAGCCGGCATCATGTCAGTTTTGAATCCATTGGTTTTATGGGGGCCAGGGCCATTGAGGCAGCATTGGAAAAAGCGAACCTGGGTTTAGCCGACATCGATCTGCTCATTTCAGCAGGGGCAACGTTTGATTATCCCTTACCCAGTCAGTCCAGCGTAATCAAAAGTGAGCTAAAGGAAGGGATGAG
Organism: Bacteroidota bacterium; assembly: GCA_007694165.1. Lineage (GTDB taxonomy): Bacteria > Bacteroidota > Bacteroidia > Bacteroidales > UBA7960 > SKVR01. Next base: position 4,296 of record RECE01000296.1, on the reverse strand, counting down.
CTGCCATGTGCCTGCCCTTGATGTAGATACGACCTGTTTAAGTTTCGTTTCGGCCTTTGAAATTGCTGCCAAAATGCTGGACGGTGATCAATACAAAAGGATTGTGATTGTGAGCTCCGAAATAGCCTCCAAAGGATTAAATTCTCAAAACCCTGAAACGCTCACACTGTTTGGCGACGGAGCCGCTGCCTTTATTTTGAGTTATGACGAAAGCAGCCCGTCTGCTTTTATCAAGGCATACTTTAAAACCTGGTCTGAAGGCCTAAACCACACAATGATCAGGGGAGGAGGGGCGGTTCATTTTTTCAGGGATTACCCTTACGATGAGAAACTGCATTCATTTGATATGGATGGCATAAAAGTGCTGAAGCTGGCCGCGAAGAAACTTCCGGAATTTATGGATTTTGTATGCAAGGATTTATCCATTACCCTTGCCGGTGTAGATGTCATTGTGCCACACCAGGCCTCAAAAGCAGGCATTTGCCTTTTCAAAAAAATGTTTGATCTGAGCGCCGGTAAGGTAAAAGAAAACATTGCAACTTATGGAAACTGCATTGCCGCCTCTATCCCGCTTTTGCTGCATGATACCATTGAGAAAAATGAAATACGAAGAGGGGACCTCTGTATGCTCGTGGGCACATCGGCAGGGTTCTCAATCGGTGCGTTGTTGTTCAGGTATTAGACAAGGGAAAGGGTTACCTGGACTGTTTTTCCTTCAAGGAGTTTCTTCTGCACTATCATTCTGGTCGGAAATAAATTAAGTTGCAATTCATGAACCCAGGTTCATGAATTGCATTTCCCGAAGGCATAATTTTGTCTTCGGTTTTTACAGATATGCATACATCGAAAAATGGCAGTGATATGTATGTCGTAAAATATGCGAACGCAATAATAGAAAGCATCACCACAATTATAAATAACCACAATTACTAAAATATGAAAGCACTTTTTTTAACACTTGCCTTGTTTTTGGAAAGCCAGCTTTATCATTCAGACTGTTTGTTGTTGCCAATGAATCCAATTCAACGATAGAAAAAATCCATTTCTACTTGCAAGCAACAGGTGATTCGAAATGGAACAACTAAGGTGCGACTTCAAAGGCTGCACCTCCTTTTGCTATGCAAACTATGCAATAGAATGTTTAAGTCGATTTTAACCCTTTAAACATAGCGGACAAATTATTTCTGAACAAGCTGGTGTATTTGATTTGCAAAGCCAGTATTCAAGTTGAATCTTTTATGTAAACTTAAAAAACAATAAAAATGAGAACAAAAGTAGTTTTAGCGTTTTGCTTAATAGCAGTAACCTTTTTGTCAAGTGCACAGAAAAAATCATCAATTTCATTGGAAGCTAAGGATGTATTGGAAGCTAAGGATGTAAATGTTGTGGTTATTGAAACCTCCTCGAAAACAAACCTGAGATCTACAAGTTCGCAGCTGGTAAGCATAAACAGTCAAATTAACATTAATGGGAAAGTTCGGGGGTTTCAAAATCCATCGGCACGACCAGATTTTTTGATTACTCACAAAGTCAGCAGCGATACGCTTTATATTGTAACACCCGAAAGATTTTTTCCAACAATAATTGGTGTCAGTTCATATAGAGAGGAAATCAGCAATACTATCGAAATACCTTTTGAAAAGAAAGTTATCGTAAAAATTGCGGATATACTTCATTTCGACAGTTACTTCAATTACATCAGGGTTGAACGTGCCAGAGTTGTGTCTGGTTCTGAATTGAAAAAAGCCAACATTGATAGGTTGTACTGCAATGCTAAGGTTGCTCTGATTATCAACGACAGAAAGGACATTCAGGTTTACGAGTTTAATGGCATTGGGGCATCCAATATTTCCCTTAATGGGAATAGAATTAAATTAACTTTAAAAGAATAAAACTTTGAGTCCACTCTAAAAAGTCATTATTCTGATGTTAATCGAAACGATAGCATCATACTACACCTAATTCCAATTAGTTGCGGGCTCCACCTCATAGGGGGCCGGGGGCAATTGCACTTTTCGGAGTAGACTCACTATTTATTAGACATTTATTAATAATGCAACACATAAATATAACATTAATTAATCAATAAAATATTTGAGTCCGACTTTTCGGAATGGACTCAATATTGAATTCAATTGAGCACATCTTTATTATTCAGACTGTTTGTTGTTGCCAATGAATCCAATTCAACGATAGAAAAAATCCATTTCTACTTGCAAGCAACAGGTGATTCGAAATGGAACAACTAAGGTGCGATTCCGAAGGCTATTATTGAAAATTGGGCAGCATAAACACTACATAAACAAATATATGAGTATTGTCCCAATAGTTGTTATCAACATTATTTAAACCACATATAGTAATGATGAAAAATAAATTCCAACAAGTTGTGATCTTTGCATTCATTTGTGTGTGTTGCTCTCAAACTTTATCTCCAATTAAAGTTCATTTCGTTGAAGGAAATAAAGAGTTGTTTTTTTACGGAAGTGCGCACGATAACAATATTGCAAATCCTATGTTTGCTGACATTGAAGAGTCTTTCAAAAGATTTACACCTGATGTTGTCCTCATTGAGGGCGGCTATAGCAACCGAAGTTATAGCACAAAAGAGCAAGCAATCGGAGATGGAGAAATGGCATTTGTTTCTTTTCTGGGATCAAGTGCCTCAATACCCATGTTTGATATAGAACCTTCTGGTATGTTTGTTGATAGCATCCTATTAAGTCAATTCAGCAGTAACCTGATATTCACCATGTACATATTGAGGCAAACCTTTCAATATCAATCAAAAGCGCAAAACAACGACATTGATTTTATCAAAGAAATTGAGAATTACGCAAATTATATCATAGCCAATGGAAGGTTTGATTTTGAAGATTCTTTGAAATTTGAGGATATATTTAGAACTGTAGAAAGTGAAACCGATATTGCAATAACAAGGGAAAATTGGTTTGATAAAAGGATAGAGGTTAGAAGGTACTTATACAACAGAAGGAATGTTGTAAAAAATCAAGTTCAAATTGTGCACTCCAGGGTTGTTGATATACGAGACGAATATGCAACTTCATTAATTATGGATAAACTGGAGGAGTATAACAAGGTCTTTGTTATTATGGGTAACCAACATTTGTTAAACCAGGAGAATATATTAAGAGAAGAGTTAAGAAATAGGTTCCGGTTTCAAAACCCTTAATGATTTGGAAGGAAACTGCCAGTCGTACTTTTCTTGCCAGTGCCACTTTTGAAGTTGATGACAGGGGAAATGTATCCAAAGTTCCCATGGCCGGAAATTATTTTGCTTTACTGTCGATAAGTGGCTCTGTGGGATACAACTTTTCTGTCAGGGGAAATTTGCCGGGAAAGGTTTTTTTAAAACCGGGGATCATCTTCCTTTTTCCATATAGTAAGCTGGCGTATGCCCGGCCAACGGTGGAATTGGGATATTTGTGGAATCTTTCAAAATAAGTTTAAAAATAAACATAACTGTTAGCAAATATGAAAACAAATAGTTTGGCAATTGCCATTACCTTCATAGTGTTGCTGTTTTCAGCAAATCTTGCCTGTGGTTTTCAAACTGATATCAACCCAGACATAGAGATGACCTGTCAAGGAATAGTCAAATGCAGTACTTCACAAAATCCCATCAAATATGTCAATATTGGAATAATGGGAAAGGGTATAGGCACCGTATCCGGACCAGACGGACTGTATTCTCTTGAGCTTGATCCTCTTTACAACAAGGATACGTTGATGTTTTCATGCATTGGCTATCAGTCCTGCCAAAAACCACGAATGCCTTGTCCTTTCTATCCCGCTTTGCGTGAGAGACCAAGAAGTAGCAGCGAAGCTAAATCTCCAAAGTTTTACCGGACACCATTGATTGCAAATTAAAAACAAAACAACATGAAAATTACAGCTTTGACTTCCTTTTGTGTAGATTTTTTTCCGGAACAAGAGAAAATTTACGTTGGTGGAAATTCATTAAACTTTGCAACGCAATGTAAACTGTCGGATGTTGAAAATGTATCTGTAATAGGAGCAGTTGGGAATGATAGATTTGGACAGCTAATAGAGCATCATCTCGATAAACTAAAAATAAATCGCTCTCATTTGTATCGAATAGAAGAACCTACAGCATCAAATAAGATTTTTATAAACAAGGATGGCGACAGATATTTCAAAGCAGATAGTTGGCATGGAGGTGCTTTTGATGTTTTCAGACTTTCTGAAAATGATTGGAATCAAATTAGCGATAGTTCAATCGTTGCAATGCCTGCCGGAGATCCAAACTTGAAA
>RECE01000066.1 GCA_007694165.1 Bacteroidota bacterium | reverse complement strand
TCTGATAGGCATTGATGTGGCAGAGGTCAGCGGAAACCATGAAAGGAAAACAGATAGCCCGGCATCAGGGTCACGGATGATCATAAAGGAGACCAATACAAAAACCACTGGCAGCATCATCAATGAGCTCTTGCCTGAATTATTGGGATCGGTGATAATGGAAGCGATCGCAGCAAGTATGGCATTCCATATTAAAATACCCATGAGGGCAAAAGGCAGGTACAAAATAATAGATGGCAAGTGTATGTAAGCAAACACAATCGCTATGGGCGTGCCTGAAAATTGGAAAAATAACATCACCCCTATCACGCTTATAACAGAATAGGTGAGCATGGATGAAATACCTGTAAGCGTAATGCCATAGATCTTTCCATCCATCCAGATCTGCGGACTGATAGCCGAGACAATCTGCTCGGTAATCTTCAATTGCTTTTCACCGGTAATGGCGGTGAACTGGTACGCAAAACTCAGGAATACGGCCATGATCATCAATCCGGCAAAGAAATAGGCCAGCACAACCCGCTTGTTTCTATCTTCAGCAAATACATAGCTTTTAATTACGGCAGCAGGCGACAATATAGTAGCCAACTGTTCCGGGTGCAGCCCAATCCTCTGCATCTCCCTTTGCGAATGATAATCGTTCAGGCGGGCCTCCAGTTTTCCAATGGCTCGTGTTTCTTTATAGGCATAAATGTGCAGCACCTCCTTCGCCTGATCCAGCAGTATGCCATTTTTTTCTTCTTCCAGGTTATCAATAAAACGCTGCTTTTCCGAAACAGGAATGATGGTGATGTCAAAATTATCTGAGAGCATACCCAACAGCGTGGTGTCTGCATGCTCAGTCACCGTGATATCATCAAGCCTGTTTGTGCCAGATACGGCATACCTTCCGCCATAGTAGAATGAAGTGAAAACGACCAGCATCACCACAATGCCTATAAGTTCATTCTTTGGTTTAAAGAACCGGCTGAACTCCCAGTGGGTTACTGTGCGAACCCGTTTTAAATAATTCATATTCAATTCGTTTTGACTAATTGTAGAAAAATATCATGCAAATCTGGCTTGTGGCTGCTAATGTCACAAATGCCCTCAATGGTTGTTAACTGACTCAATACTCCTTTCATGTTTGCACTATGTGAAAATGTCAGTTCTACAGAGAAATCATCCTTGTAGCGAACATGCTCCAGCCCAGGCAAGCTCTCAAGGCTGGCTTTGTTTACAGGGGAATCAAATTGCAACCCAAAGATGCGTTTGTTGCCATAGATATTGTATAATTCAGACAATGACCCACAAAACAGATGCTGCCCCTTATTGATCAGCAGTACCTTATTGGCAATCTTTTCTATGAGCGACATTTGATGGGCACTGATGATCATGGTGGTGCCCTGGCGATTTATCTCCCTGATGTAACCAATGAACAACTCCTGATTCAGCGGATCAAGCCCTGAAAATGGTTCGTCAATAATGGCAAACAGGGGTTTGTGAAGTATGGAAGCCACAAACTGCACCTTCTGCTGATTGCCCTTGGAAAGTACCTGTAACTTCTCATTTGCCCGGTCGGCAAGACCCAGCCTTTCCAACCATTCCAGGGCTGATTTCCTGGCTTGGGCCTTATCCATGCCCCTGATTGTGGCGAGATACACCAATGATTTAATAATGGGAATATCCAGATACAGACCCCGTTCTTCAGGCAAATAGCCAATGTGTTCCGGTGCGGGATACTGATGGTCTCTGCCATTCAGGCACCACCTGACGGTGCCACTATCGGCCTTGATAATATCCAGCAGAATGCGCAGGGTGGTGGTTTTTCCCGCACCATTGGGTCCAAGAAAGGCAAACACATCGCCCCTCTCCACACTGAAAGAGATATTGTCAACCGCCTTTACATGTGTAAATGCTTTGCGTAAGGAATCCACCCTAAGGGCAGATGGTTGTGTCATGTGCGTCATGTATTGTTTATCTGTCATGTATATTATTGTTTTCCTAACAGCCGCTCCATCACCAGGCTTTTATTGTTCCTGGAGACAGGTATCTTCGTGTGACCAATCTGGATCTGATTCCCCTCAATGGACAGGATGTGTCTCTTATTTGCAATGTAGCTTTTGTGAATCCTTAAAAAATCATTGCCCGGCAGAGATTCTTCCATGGCTTTCATGGTCATCATGGTGATGATCTTTTGGGATGGGGTATGGATAATCACATAGTTCTCCATGGCTTCCACATAAAGGATTTCACGGAAAACTACCTTTTCCAGCCTGCTGTCGGTTTTTACGAACATGAATTCAGCTACAGGTGAATTGGGCTTTGATGCCTCAGACCTGAGCATAAACAGATCACGTGCTTTGTTTGCTGCTTTCAGGAACCGGTCAAACGGATAGGGTTTTACCAGATAATCCACCACATCCAGCTCAAAACCCTGAAGGGCATAGTTGGGATAAGCGGTGGTCATGATGACCATGGGTGGATGCGAGATTGATTTCAGGAAGTCTATGCCCGTCAGCCGGGGCATCTGGATGTCGAGGAACATCAGATCGGGCTGGTGCCTTGCCAGGACATTGTTTGCCTCAAATGCGTTTTCACAACTGGCAACCAGCTCAATAAAATCCACCTCTTTCACATAACCCTCCAGACCACTGCGTGCCAGTGGCTCGTCCTCCACAATAATGGCTTTAATCAATTCACTCTTCATCAACTTCAAGAATTAATGTCACTTCATAGCTATCAGGCATATCGTTAATTGTAAGCTGATGGGTATTGGGATAGAGCAGTTCCAGCCTGCGGCAGACATTTTTCAGGCCGATCCCGCCAGGCTGACCCGGGTTCTTCAGCGTGGCTCCATCGTATGAATTGTAAAACTGTGCAATCATGTTCCGGCTCTCCTTTATCAGCCTTATCCTGATGATATTCGGTTTGTCGTGGTGAGACGACAAATGTTTGAAACAATTCTCCAGAAATGGAGCCAGCAATAGTGGTGCAATGCTGAAACCCCTTAATCTCTCATCTAATGTACATTCAAGGGTTAGGTTTTTTCCCTTCCTGATCTTTTCCAGCTCCATGTAATTCTCCAGGTATTCCAGTTCCTGCTCAATGGGTATGCGTTCATTGCCAAAGTCGTACAGTTGTGCACGCAAAAGGTCGCTGAGCTTGATGAGGGTATCGGATGCCTTCTTCGGATCCTGGCCTATCAATACATACACGCTGTTTATGGTGTTGAAAAGAAAATGGGGGTTTACCTGGGCTTTAAGAAACTGCAATTCTGACTCCAGCCGTTCCTTCTCTTTCCTCTCATTGGCCCTTTGTCCACGATAATTATCGATCATGGCTTTTACGCTTAGCATCAAAGTTACCCAGAACACATTGCTGGTACCAAAAAAGACAAACCAGGGAAAAACACCCCCGTCAAAGACTTCGAGAAACAGATCACCCAGAATGGCCCTGATGGCAATGTACATAAACACTGTCGATGCCAGAAGCAGGATCATGAAGGCAAGAATAAACTTCAGCGGCTGACGCTTTTTCCAGAAACGGGGAATGAGAAAATACTGAGAAATATAATAAAGCGACGCATGGGCTATTCCATACACAAGGGTAACCTGCATGAGGTCTGACAGGTTCTCATAATAATTCCTGTATACCTGAATCCACCCCACATAATACACCATCCAGAACAAAACATGGTGCATCTTATATTTCAGGAGTTTGCTGCTAAATGAATTCATGGCTCAAAAATATAATTTTTTTCGGGGTATTTATTGAAGAAACTGACCATGGGTATTGCTGGATTGACCAAAGGCAGTTTATAAAGCATGAAAGGTAATTGGCAATTAGATGCGGGAGATATTATCCATTTGGCACAAATATATCCCATTGGTCAAGGCGATAATGCATTAGATCAATCAAATTTGGGGGCCAAAAAGAGCATCTGTTACTTTGCCGGTGAAATTAAAAAACCGTAATGTTTCACTTAAAACTTAAAACGATGACAAAACAGGTAATAATGATTGTAATTTCTATTTTTGTGGGCTTTTTTTCGGCCTCAGCAGGCAACGCCATCATCCAAACAGAGATCCGTGGTGCAGGCCAACCCATGATTCTGATCCATGGCATGGCTTGCTCGGCCGGTGTATGGGAGGAGGTGGCTGCTTATTATGAAGACCGTTACGAACTACACCTTGTCAGCATTTCTGGTTTTGGCAACAGAGCGAGTTTTGAAGCGCCACACATCCTGAAAGCCATTCGCGACGCGCTAATTGGTTATGTGCATTCGGAGGGGCTTCACAAACCCATCCTGATGGGTCACAGCATGGGCGGCTTTCTATCGCTGTGGGCTGCAGCGGAAGCGCCAGACCTGTTCGGGAAGATTATCAGCGTAGATGGGCTGCCCTATTTCCCGGTACTTGCCATGCCCGGCATGACCCCGGAAACAGCTGGGCCTATTGCAGAAATGATGCAGAATAACATGAGAAACGCTTCACCTGAAGCAGCCCGCGCACAGCAGGAGATGATGATCGCGACCATGATCAGCGATCCGGCAAAAAGAGCTGTTGTGCTGGAAATGGGTATGCAGAGCAATCCTGATGTGATCGCCCGTGCCATGGGCGAGATGTACACCACTGATATCCGTAACCAGGTAAGCGCAATTGATATTCCTGTACTTGCACTGGGTTCGTGGTATGGCTATCGGCAGTGGGGTGTAACCAAAGAATCAGCCAGTGCGGGATACCTGGTACAGTTCGATCCTATCCCAAATGCCTCCTTTAAAATGGCGGCTACAGCACTTCATTTCATATTTTACGATGACCCGGATTGGTTCTTTGAGGCAGTGGATGGGTTTTTGGCAGAAAAAAAGTCGTTGAGATTGTAGCCAACGATTTTTCCGGATACTTCTCAATCAATGGTCGCATGGCAAACTCGCCGGTAAAGCGTTTGGTGAGTTCATAAATGAAATGAACGGATGTATGGAAATCTATAACTCCATGCCTTTCAACATACCTTCCCACAGGCCACAGCCACC
>RECE01000259.1 GCA_007694165.1 Bacteroidota bacterium | reverse complement strand
GGATGTATTCTGTAGAGCTAATCCGTGCAAAAAACGCGTGAAGTCTGGTTTTCATCCTTTTATTGATTTATGATTGTTGTTTTTGAAATTAATAATCGATAAAAATTTTCAATTAATATAAATTAGGGATATGCTTCTCTATGTGTTATCAATGACAGATTATATATTTTGCTGATTATGTGATTGTTAATTAGGTACACTTGTGTTTTTCAATGTGGAAGAACTATTAATAGCTTTTGTTTGGCATTTAAACTTTGTACAATGCGTCTTTCCGGCCTTGGAGAATTCCCGGTAACAAGTCTTAGTGAAACGGAGCTTTTTGAACCGAGCCTTTAGGCGAGCTCAATGCGACCGATTTATTAAAATTATTAACACATTAAAAAGCAGAAGAAAGATATAAATGCGTAGAGTTCTTTATTCACTTTTATTTTCGTATCTCAATGGTAGCATATTTATGGTAATGGGCTCAAATGACAGTTTGCTTATTGGAAGGGGAAGGGTGTCGGATGGCCTCAAAACACCTTTCCTTCTTTCTGGTATTCACGTGAAATTCCTGATATTATCTGGCGCGCAGAAATTTCTTTGCTGCCTGCAGAAGCACTATCCAGTGCGCAGTATTGAACCACATTTACAATACCGGCACCGGTAATGTCGTACTTCCTGGCAATAGCCTGAAGTTCTTCATCTGATGGAATCCTGAATCCCTTTTTCTGCGGTAGTGTTTTTTTCCAAAGGGATAACCGCTCCATGGGTGTGGGTGGCGGGAAGTAGATGACTGCCTGAAACCTTCGTATAAAAGCCTCGTCGATGTTGGTTTTGAAGTTGGAAGCCAGTATGACCAACCCGTCATGGCTTTCAATTTTTTGCAGTAAATAGGCAACCTCCTGGTTGGCGTATTTGTCATGGGCATCACGTACGCTGGTACGTTTGCCAAAAAGCGCATCGGCTTCATCAAAAAAGAGTATCCAGTCTTTGCTTCTGGCCCTGTCAAAGAGTTGGGAGAGGTTCTTCTCTGTTTCTCCAATGTACTTGGAAACCACCATTGACAAATCTATCCGGAAAATATCGCGTTGGGTGTTTTTACCCAGTATCATGGCAGCCAGTGTTTTTCCTGTCCCGGGTGGGCCGTGAAACAATGCTCTGTAGCCCGGTTTAACCCAGCGTTTGAGGTTCCATTCTTCCATTAGAGCATCTCTGTGTTTAACCCAGTTTTGCAATTCGATAAGTTGTAATCGGGTGTTTTTGTCAAGCACCAGATCCGCATCTTCAAGTTCTGTAGTGATATATTCTGCAGGGAAGTCCATGCTGAATCGCGGTCGTGGGATTATTCCCTCCAGCAATTGCTCAACTATATCCGGGTTGATGATTACACGACCACTCATGCGGGGTTCACCATGGGCTACTTCCTCGATCCACAAAATACGGTGCATGGCGAATGTATGTTCCTCATGGAAGAATTTTCTGGCTTGTGCTCTTTTCTTTGCATTACTGCCTCCAATAAGAAAACAAGCAGTTTCTCCTGTGGGTATAAATCCTCTGAAATCCTTTCCCCGCCTGCCACCCATCTGCGGGAACTCACCCATGTCGGGAAGGTTTTTCCTGATGGTGTCATCCAAAAAGTTGGGTTGAACATGTGGACAAAGGGCAAGCAGAAGTAAAAGCTGCTCTTCTGGTTGAAAGTTGTGTTTTGCTATAAGGTCTGCATAAGGGGTCTCCGGAGTGGGTTGAGGAAGGGGAGGAGGTGTTTTCTTTTTTCCGGGCTGCAAAACTTCTCCTGAATCAAAATGAGATTTTATGCGCCACTGTATGAATTTTTCAAGCCATTGAAGCTCTTTTTCTATCATAGCTTTTGAATTAATTTAGTTGAATTTAAAAGTGGATCAAAGATCCTCTACGTAAGATTTGTAAACACTGATATCCGGATCTTCACTTTTTGCCCATTTGGGTGTTAACCCTTCCTCCATGTAGAGGATTCTGTAGTAATCAGAAATGATATCGCCCTGTTGTTCAAGGTTGAATCCGTTCAGCCCCTCATCCTGTTTCTCCTGCAGTTTATCAATGCCCTTGTAGTCGTACCCGGCATTATTCTGGGCATGCACAGCCCTTGCCATATACATGGCACCCATTTTTTCATACTGCCACACATGCACCAGTTCGTGAATCAGCCAGGCCATATCAGAAGTTCCTTTTTGTGCCTCAATTTTTCGTGAGAAATTGATGGTGTGGAATGTGGTGACCGCCATGTTGTCTGCATTCTCTTTTTTCTTACCTATCCAGGCTATAAGAGAATATTCGTCAATACGCACCAGCGAATAGTCTATTTTGTTGCCAAAAACCTTCTGTGCTTCTGACTTTTCAGTGGAGGTCATGGGACGGGTATTGAACTTGATAAAATCAGCAAGGGTTTCAAGGATTTCACCTACTCCCAGTACTTCATAATAATAAATGACCAGTTCGCCCAGCCACAAACCAAAGTTTTTCCAGGTCTCTGCTTTACCTAAAGATTTCCACCATTCAATGGACCAGGGTTTGAGGCTTTTCACTCCTTCCCACAGGTGCAATACCAACCGTTTGAGTCGTGAAGGCAAAGATGTGATCCATCGTTTGGCCCGGTGGGCTATACCCTTGAGCTTTTCCCATAACTTTCCTCCAACCCATTTGATTCCATTCCAGACCCATTGCCCGGCTTTTTTCATGCCACTCCATACTTTGGAACCTGTCTTTTTCAACCAGCCCCATACCTTTTTACCTCCCTTTTTTATACTGCCCCAAACCCTCGTTCCCACCTTTTTTATCCCTTTTCCCAGGGATTTTATTCCCTTTTTTGCAGCTCCAAAAACTTTTTTTGCTCCCCCTGCTATTCCTCCGGCAACTTTTTTTGCTCCTCCGGCAATGGCTTTACCCACTTTCTTTAGTCCCTTACCTATCTTCTTGAAAAAGCCCTGCACTTTGGGTGCTGCATGGTCCTTTCTCTGTTGCACAACATGGGTAAGTTCATGTGCCAGCAGTCTTTGTCCCTGCGTGCTTTCGGGATTGTATTTGCCTGCATTGAAGAAAATGTCACTGCCATGGGTAAAGGCTTGGGCTCCCAGCTGGCGGCTCATCTGAACCGCATCAGTATCTTTATGAATCTTTACCTGGCTGAAATCAACCCCAAACGAATCTGACATGCGCTCATTGGTGGTTTCCGGCAGGGGCTGGCCCTTGCCCGATGCATTTTTAATCTGGCCGCTAAGTGTATCATTTACGACACCACCCTTTCGGTCCTGTTGCAATTGCAGTTCTTCCTCCTCTTCGTGTTGCATTTGCAAAGGTTCTTCCTCCTCATAATCTTCCATCATTTGCAGGGGCTCCTCTTCTTCCTCCTGCATCTGCAGCATCTCTTCTTCCTCTTCTTCCTGTTTTTGAATAGTATCGTTTTCTTTGGGCTGTAACAATTCCTCCTCTTCTTCCTCTTCCTGCATCTGAAGCTCTTCCTCTTCTTCCTGTTTTTGAATAGTATCGTTTTCTTTGGGCTGTAACAATTCCTCCTCTTCTTCCTCTTCCTGCATCTGAAGCTCTTCCTCTTCTTCCTGTTTTTGAATAGTATCGTTTTCTTTGGGCTGTAACAATTCCTCTTCTTCCTCCTCTGGCACCTGCTGCAACTGAAGCTCCTCTTCCTCCTCCATCATTTGCAATGGTTCTTCTTCTTCCTCCTGCAATTGAACTGTATCTGCTCCTGAACCATATTCGCCCTGGCCGGCTTCATGGTTGATGACACGATCGGCCATACGGTCAGCCTGTTGTTCATAACGGTCTCCGGGCTGCCCTGTTTTCAGTTTGGTTTGTATTGCGGGCAAAGTGAAAAATGGTGCTTCTGTATCATGAGATGTTTCATGCACATTGTCTGTTTCTTTGGAGAAAAAAGGTGTGGTTCTTTCTTCCTGGTGTGTATTCTGGGGTTTGGCCGGCTCTTTCATAACAGTGAGTTTTAAGGGTTCCAGTCAACAGCAAAGGGTTGGGTGTGCCAGGGGAGTTTGATGATGCTGATGCCCCATGGCAGGTAGCTCAGCAAAACATCAACCGACTTGCTTTCCACTATCAGTTGATGCTGGAAATCGTTCATAATCAACTTGCCTTCCCTTTGAAGAAATCCTTCTCTTAATCCGGTTGGTGATGTTCTTTTCAGTGCTTTCCAGTGTTTAATGACTGCAAGCAGGAGTTTTTCGCTCTCTTCCTTCATGGCTTTGCTGATGGGCACAAAACGGGGAATTGCCTCTTCGGTGTTGCAGCCACACACGTACTTTTCAAAAAGCAATTCATATTCCATGGGCTGGGTTTGTCCTGTAGAAAGATAGTAGAGCAAATGAATGGCTGTGTGCTGAGCCTGTTTGTCTGTAAATTGATTGTTTTTCAACAATCCGGATTCTGCAAAGAAGCTGGCCAGAAAAGGATGCAACAACACGATTCCCGCATTTTGTACCAGGATGCCCTCATCTTTGTTATCGGGTTTGGGAGTTCTCTTTTTTGCTGATTCGTCTTCGGGTTGCAAAAATCGTCCGGGTTTTTCAGGCTGTGGGGTTATGTTTTTCAGCAGCCTGGTGATTTCCTCGCGCAGACCCTCTGTATTGCGGCTTTTTCTTTGTGATATTTTCCGGATTTCTGCTTGCGGAGGCTGCTTCCCGGTTGCTAACGACATCACGAATTTCACAACTTCAGCCTGAGGAAACTGGAATGCTAATCGCTCAAGTGCCACCGGATTATCTTTTAAAAGCTTAATAAGCCGGCTTCTGAAGCTGTTCCCTTTTTGGGAAGGAATTTGCAACCAATCTTCTGGTTTAAGAGGGGTTCGCGAATGAGAAGACCACCAGGGCAACTGTCCCGTTTGAAGAAAATACAAAAGGAGTTCGGTGTTTTTTTCTTCTTCGGAAATCCATACAGGTGCTTCTTTTTTATCTTTTTCTGTTTCGGAGATGTTAGAGAGCTGACTCCTGAGTTTTTCCTGAAGTTTTTCTGTGATTATTGCCGCAATATGGGAATCGAGTGCCTCCGGGGAGATGGATTCCAAATCCAGGCTGATATTTTCCCACCGATAGTTCTGTCCTTGCGTATCCAGCCTGTCAAGCAGTTTTTCCAGTGCCGGCACAATATCATTCTTCAGGATGGCAGGCACCCGGCCGTGAATGGCTTGTGCCGCATCACGATCGGGTACTTCTACCTCCAGATTTATCCTGTGAATGATATGATTGGCCATGGTTTATTTGAACAATTGAATGGTTTTGTAAAGTGTGCCCAGCGCTCTTTTGAATATTGGGTCCTCAGAAGCCATGTTTTCCACAAAGTCCAGCACTTGATTTTCAAAATTCTTGTTGTGATTCAACAATGGATACTTCCTGATTAGCTGTGCCCGCATTCTGCTGAAGAATGCAATGCTTCCGGAAATGAGGGTTCTGACATCTTCGGGTATATTTGCGTTACACCTTACCATGTTCAGCATAAGCATCCACAACAACCGGATGAACTCTTCCAGGATTCTGAAAGCCTGGTTGCTTCCTCCCGAAGGGTCGTGCTGGTAAATCTGCCTGAGCAGTTGATCGACAGCCTGCAGAAGTTTAAGGATGAGTCGTGGATTGGGCTTGTTGGTTAAGGTTATTGCTCCTGCAAACAATGATATCAACTGTTGGTAGAATTCCATGATATCCTTGTCGTTCAATGAGGATACCGCATTGGCAGTGGAGTTGAGCGTCAGGAACTTGTGTTTTGACTCCAGGAAGTTCTGAACGGTTTCAGCACAGGTAGCCACCGGTTCTTCCTGGGGCAAAGGAATGGCGATGGAATCCTCTGATTGGCATATTTCGTGGGATACATGCAGGGTAACCGGGATTTCCTCTTCAAACATAGCCTCTTTGAATGATATCTGGAATACCCGTCCCTCGCCTGTGAGGCCGGGGGCAATTATCCATTTGTAAGTAATGCTGTCGTCAAATCCCGGGTTTTCCTGTGCTTCGAGGTTAAGGTATACCAACCCATCGCCGGTATCAATCTCGTGGGAGATGATTTTGGCAACCGGTTGCAGGAAAACGCGCACTGTCAATGGTACTGTCTGTTCGTTTACTGTAAACTGAATGGAGCTTCCAAGCCAGGCAGAGCCAGTCTGGGAAGGGGTGAATTGATACGTGCCATTCTCATCCTGAGAAAGGGTATTCATTAATTCGGGGTTTTGTGTCTTTACAACACCGTTTTGAGGTCTTACTGTAAACGGATATGGATGGTCATCATGGTTACAGAACTGTGTGGGATTGATGCTCAGTTCCACTGGGTCCGGTTCCGGGTCTGGATCAGGATCTGGTTCGGGATCTGGTTCGGGATCCGGTTCGGGATCTGGTTCGGGATCTGGTTCGGGTACAGGTTCTTTCTCCTTTTCTACAATGAAGGCCACAGGTGGAGCGTCAGAGCAACACAGATAGGGTAAGCTGAAATCTGCTACCACCACCTCAGCAGGCGGTTGGGTTATATCTTTGCAAAGGATTCTGCTGATGTCGATGATGCGGGTATTGAGGGTTTTTAAGATGTGCTCTGCATAGGCACTGCCGGGCTGTATCTGGTTAAATCTGAAGAAGCTTGCCAGTTCTTCTTCGCGGTCGATGGTATCATCATTGTTGATGATGTACAAGGCAAAGGTTTCAACGTCTCTGTAGTTTTGCAGGTTTTTACCCCTGAGGCGTTTTTCTTCCACTTCAGAAAACCTCCCCACATCTCTGATGCCTCTGCCAAAGAGATTCTGCTGATTGCTGTCATTGTCCTGCCTGTGGGTATACACTATAACAAACGTTCCTCCACGATGGGTTCCGGCTTTGTGTTCCAGGCCGGGGTGTCTTTCTGCATAGCTGGCAAAAGATAGGGTCTTCAGGATTTCCGATTTGCGTCTTTCTATCTCGCGCATGATTACCTCGAGCTTCTCGTTGCTGCAGCATATGCGTTCCATCCGGTCAACCATTCCCAGGTAAACCGACTCGAAACCTTTGGTTTGATATTCTCCTGCCCTGAGGTATTTCTCCAACCGGGTGCGCATTACCTTCAGCCTGCGGCAGAAGCTCCTGGAGAAGTTGCGGTAATTGGAAATTAAATCAGGAGTGATTTCTGCCACTGAACCTGGTACAAATCTTTGTATCATATTGAGGTGTCCAACGATTTGGGCAGGATATTCAAATACCACATTTTGCATGGCCTCATCCAGTTGGTTATAATCAGCATCCTGGGCTACAAAGTTACGTGCCCTTTCCATGAATTGTTCCACCGTTGAAACCGGCTCTTCCAGGGCCATCAGATAGTATTTGCCAAAAGCATCGGGGTGCAGATCAAGGGTTTCAATAATGACACGGTCAATCTTGAAAACCGGTTTCAGAAAACGGTCGCATATATCCGGGGTGATTCTTCCGGGTTGTAACTGGATGTTAGCGATGACATCGCGAATGTTTTCCGCAAATGTCATTTCATGATGAGGAATGTTGAGGCTGGCAGTAGTTTTATCAGCATCCTTTGTTTCTCTCTGCAGCTTTTCACGGGTCCTGGGTGTTTGTGCCACGGTTTTACCCTGGTATAGATCTTTGATACCCAGGTTAAGATGGGTAAGATTAAGGTTGTGCTGCAGGTTGGTCAGAATATCCGGATTGATAATCCATGGAGGCTGACCCTCAGCAGGAATGAAGCGATCAATGTTGATATGAAAGTAAGCAGGTTTGGGAGTAAAACCCGAAAAAAACCGGCTGCCATCGCCCAACAGGCAGCTGATTTCTGTCTGGAAAGCCCTGAGCATGGTAAAAAGGTCTTCGAAATGACACTTGAAATCATCGGTGTTTAAATCGGATAGTCTGGGATCCCCCAATCTAAGGGCTACAATGTCAATGGGCACACCTCCGCTTTTTCTTTTTGCATCCAGTTCTCTCAGCACGGCATTGTACTCTTTGCCAATGTGTCCTTCTATCCTGAAAAAGTTGTAGGGATCAATATCATAGTCCAGAGGATTAAGAGTTTCATCCGGAACAGGGGGTGTATAGTCTGAAGCGTTAAATGACAGATTGAGTTTCTCGCGGCCTGAAAGTGCCCGTTTGTGGTTCCAGGTTTTGCTCAGGGTATTTATATTGGCATAATAAAAGGGTATCGCTCTTTCTTCGAGGGATTTGTCATTGTCATAAGAAGGAGTGATGCGGATGGTGTCTGTAATTTTGGGGTTGAAATGCTGGATGATATGTTGAAGACGCAGCAGCATGGAAGAAGCCTTATCGGTGTGGTTGCTGGTGCCTGCAACCGCCGGTGACGGGTAAAACCGGTGCCGGAAAGCGCCGGAGGTTGTTCCGTTGCCTGTTAAAGGTTCCCCGAGCATGATGTGTTTTGGGAACGCATAAATGTTGGGGCAACATTCCATGTAAAGATTGAATACCACGTCTCTCAACTCATTGTAGGCTGCAAGAGCATCTTTGTAATAGTCATAGGTGTACTGGGCTTTGAGCGCATCGTGGGTATTGTTGAGGGTCTGCTGCAGGAGTTCGGTTAGCTGATCGATGTTGATGTTGCTGCCTGGATCGATGACAAACCGGAATGCTCTGTATAAATCTTTGATGGCATTGGCCAATGGAGTGCCTCCTTGCCTGGCGGCGGTGAAAAATGCTCCTGCCAGGGTATTGCTGTTTGCCGTGTTGGTACTGTTCAGAATCACTCTTCTGGCCTTCAGTACAGGGAATGTGAAATAGCTTTCGTAAGCATCGCGGTATTTCAGGTATATGTCGTCACCGGTTTTGTGCTCTCCATCGGGTTGAACGATTCTTTCCATATCGCTCTGGGAAAGGATTAACAGGCGCGGTTGGGCAACCTGTCGTCTGCCCTGGCTGTCGCAGTTTACAGGGGTGCAATTCTCAGGTTCTTTCAAATAATATTCAAGATACAACAGGGCATACCAGTTAGTAATGATATTGTCCAGCTCGCTGATAGGATAAACCTCTGATGCGGTAATCTTTTCAGCTTGTTCTTCGGTAAGCAGCTGGTACAATTCCACGGTTTTTTCTTCTTCTCCTTCATGATAGATAAAAGGCTGGTACCTGGCACCTTCGGGAACTTCATAGCGGGCAAAATGGCTGTATTCAATGTTTTCCATTTTCAGCAGGTCCCCGTCAGTGGTAACGGCGGCTCCATTGCTCAGTAAGACCTTTTGCGGATTTCTGTGAACCTGAAGTCCACAGACAATCCCCGTACCTATAAGACAAGTGCGGGAGAGCCTGTGCTGGTCTTCGAAGAAATCCAGTATCTCGTTCAGCTGTACTTCCGTAAGTACCTGATCTTTGATGAACCTGCTGTATTCGAGGTTCCTTGTTTCGAGTTGAAGTTTATGCGTGGTTGCCATATCGCGGGATTTTTTTGTTGACGAATATTATTCTGGTTGCGTGGGATTGGAATCGTTTTCCAGTGAACCCAGCCGGGAACTTCCCAGTATTACCGGGTTGGCGTCAGGGGCCTCTTCATCGCAACCGGAGAGGCGGCCTGTGCCGTAAGCTGAAAATATTGTATTAAGTATATCAATGAGTTCAATGAGTGTGCTGTCTGATGTTTGTTGCAATGGGTTTTCAGAAGTGATGCGTTCGTTGAGCCAATTGTTGTATGCCTCCTCAAACTGTTGCATGTGTTCTTCGCCCACAAAACAAATACGGGGTAAGATGTGAGCCGGTGTTTCCATCCTGATCAACCTTTCGGCAAACTGCCTGAAGTTTTTGTTGCGCAGTCTCATGCTGTAACCCGGCAAAACCACCGTTATCCTGAAAGAATAGGGGTCGAGGGGTCTGCAGTATTCTCCATTGGTTTCGATGCATACGGGCAGGAAAACTTCCGGGTTGGTGTTGTCTGGGTCGGGGCGAAGCAGCAAATGTTCCACGATGTACAATCCTTCCAGTCTGAAGTCGTGAAGCAGGTAATTCCTGATTTGTTCTATGGCTTCTTCCGCCAGGGAGAAGATTTCACTTTCGTATTCTCCTTCCGGTACATCATATTTCTGAGGATGTTTGGCAATGGCTTCGCCCATAACGCCCGGCTGATCAGATGTTGCGTGCAAGGTAAAAGTTACCCAGGGTGCTTCCGGGAGCAATACCAGCTGGTAATACTCGCGCTCGCATCCCAGCAGGCTGGCCAGTCCCATCTCTTCAAAAGCTTCGTTTTTCGTTAAGAACTCTTTGTTGATACTCTCCAGGATGATTTCACCATTCATGGTGATGGACCATCCGTAAACAGGAACTTCTTTGGGGTTGCCGTTGATGTCTATGGTCGTTGTTCCCGTTTGTTCTACAGCGTAAGAAAGTTCAGAAAGGGGCGTTTGTTTATAATGATTGAAACCCAGCAAGCGGGAAACCCGTTTGGCCATGCCGGGAATATTTTTCGGCTGCAACTCTTCGGTAAGGGGATTGTAATAGTCAAAACCACTTCCCCGGCTGGTGCTCATATTGTGGTAATCTTTCAGAAACGCAGCTTTATTGCGTATAACAGCTTTCCCGGCATCTTCCCCATAGATGCGATGCATCAGGAAAACATACTCATTGAACTGTTCTGAAAATCGTGCAAGCAAATGGTCAAGGAAGCGGTTGCGGCGCTCCACATAATTGTCAAGGCCTGTGCTTTTCAGTAAGACTTTGATTTCGGATTCCCAGCTTTCTTCTGAGGTGAAAATGGTTTCACTATCTTTCAAATCTTTCACCACGTTGGCAAAATAGGATTGTGCTGATGCGGTATCAGCCGAAAGGAGCTCTTTTACATGGGCCAGTTGAGAGAAATAATTGGCCAGCACCTGTTCGAAGAACAACAGATAAGCTTTGAGTTGTTTTGCTGCAGCCTTTCGGGCAACAGGGGCACTATCAGCAAGCCCTGCGCGACCTATACCATAGGTCTCAGGAAAATGATTCTGGAAGCTTCGGTAGCCGGCAATATCACGATACGTTCCCTGTGGAATGGGTAAATCTTCCGTGATTGCCTCCTGCATTTGCAGGTTACGGGCTTCAGTGAGGTTGTCCAGTTTTTGCAGGGCCAGTTTTTTCTTCAGGGTAACCGGAATAATGTCCTTCCAGATGTTCAGAACAGAATTCTGATGGCAGAAAACGGGCTTGTGTCCTGGTTCAATGCAAAGGTTCCATTTGTTGCCCGCCACTGCTTTGCGTACCTTGTCCATGTCCGTTTCATCGCAGGCACACAAACCGAATGCAAGCTCTTTTACCAGTTTTACCCCTTTGGTTTTTAAAATGATGTTGATAATATCGCTCAGCCGCACTTCTTTTCTCAGCTGGCTTTTTTGCAAATCTTCTTTTTTGATAAATCCTTTTTTGTAAAACGGGTTGCCTGCTGTACGCCAGGGATAATCGTCATCAAAATCAAATACAGGACCGTCAAAAATCTCGTCTGTGGTTTTTCCTGCCTCCTGCATTTGTTCTAAACTGAAAAACGGGAGATCAGGAGAAAGGTACTGGTTGATATTGAAAACAATTTGCGCCCAGACCTGCTCTGCATCGGCATGGGGTTCGGTTTCAATATCACCGCATATTACCACTCCTTGCTGAGGAATCTCCTCAATGGTGTCGATATCTTCGCAGAGGTTGCGAAAACGCTGGTAAACCTCCATTACCTTCAGGATTGTTTCCTGCTTCTTTTCTTCCAGCAAAGCCTTGCGTTCTTCCCGGGGAAGTTGTTTCTCTTCCGGGCTGAGCAATACAGACTCATTGAAGTCCAGAAGTATTTTGTTTAATCCCCGAAGGCTGAACTCATGGGTTTTGTCGGGGTCCACCACTTCTCCGGGTTGCTTGTAGTGCAATTGGTCAACCCCCTCTTGTTGCAAATCTTTGAATTGCGCCACCATATCCTTTTTCGAAGGGAGAATCCACGCATTGCGGATTCCATTGACTCGTACAAATAGCTGGCGGTAATCGTTGGCGCTCAAAGGATTGGAGGGGAGAGCCTTAATGGCAGAAAGAAACTGCCGGTGCATCTGATTTTTATTGTCTTTCTCTGATGCCAGGATATCTTCCATGGGGAAATCAGTGCGGTACCCCAGGTCTGTGAT
Source organism: Bacteroidota bacterium (assembly GCA_007694165.1). Classification (GTDB taxonomy): domain Bacteria; phylum Bacteroidota; class Bacteroidia; order Bacteroidales; family UBA7960; genus SKVR01. The sequence continues at coordinate 10,021 of RECE01000259.1, read as the reverse complement.
GGCATAGCACAGCATTTCCAGCATGGTAATGCCCGGGTCATGCGTATTATAATCGGTCCAGAGCGTATGGGAGAGCTGCTCAATGTACTTCAGCCCTTCCTTTCGCAGGAATGCATAATCGGTTGCCGGCTGCCCGCCGGATGGCTTCGATATGGCAGATATGTTATTGGTCACAGGTCTGGTCATTTTCAATGGGTTTGATACTATGATATCTGGCCGAAACGAGTATGGCACGGGCACTGGTGGCCTGAATATAATTTGTGTCGGTCATTTCTGCCTCTCGCATCAGTTTAAATGCAGAAACAAAGTCAACATAGGGCCGATCTTCTATAAATCCTATGAGGATGCTTTTGTGAAGGGTTCCCCCAAAATGAATGTTACCATACTCCCCAAAAGCCCAGGGTGAAAGATATTTGACAATATCGTTGTTGAGTATTTTCTTGTAGGTATTGGGGTCGTATTGGGGGTGAAACTTAACGTTGAAATCCAGCAGTACCACTTCGTAGTCGGGGTTGTCGGCAACCACCTGCACATGCAACGTATTCAACGGATTGATAAAGTCTTCTACCTTGCTCAGCAGGTTGCGGCTGGCGCGGGGTTGCAGGGGATCATAACTTTTCTGGTTGCTGATGTCGGGTATTACCAGCAAGGAAACATGCCCCGGGTTGATTTCAAAATAATCGGGTGAACCATCGGGTTTTTTCAGGGAAGTATGGGTCAGACATTTTACCTTGTAAACTTCGGGAAATTGCTGTAACACCAGTCGTTCATAATCGAATAGGGTTACGGCCCGGTTTTTATGACGCAGCCGTTCGCTTGTGCGCAGCCAGTAATCCCGGTCGTTTTCTCCGGGTGTTCCGCCAAAGGAAGGATAAGGTTGTGCAACCCCTTTGATTTCGCCCGGTTTGTCAATGATTTTTGCAAGGGTTTCTGCCTCCAGGGGAGATTCCTGGTCGTTCCCGGAAAAAACAGCTTTCGCTGCCTGGGCAAAAATCCCGGTTAGTTCGCATACCGATGTATGATGGGTCCCTTTGGGCAAAACAGCTTTTATCCATTGGAATCCTTTTTCGAGGGCAGTGTTTTCGCTATGCGCTGCAGCAGGCAACTGTAATCTGACAATGCCTGACCTCAGGAAATTGTTGGTGGTATTGGCCAGCAGAAAGTTTTTGTTCAAAGATTGCCAGTCATTATTGACCAGCGCAAACCATTCAATGGGTTTATCATCTGCAAAGGTGGGAGCCAATGGGTTTTCACTCCCTTCAGCAGCATGAAACAACAGGCTGACAATGTCTGAACCGGATGCATTTTCCAGTCCGATAAAAAATTCTCCTTCCGGCGCATAATCAGGCATCAGCCGGATTTCTTTTTTGTGCAGCGCGTCAGCAAATGTGGCTTGTTCTCTGAGGAATACATGTTGTTCGGTTTGTCCGAAAGGCAGTTCGTGGAAGAGCTGTACTTCGCGTGTCTGGTAGTTTTGCAGCTTTTCTTCGGGAGAGAAATGGGATTCGAAGTGGAATCTGTTGGAAGCTTCGGCAGTATAGTTAAGTTGGATATCGGAAACTTCAGGTGTATAGGGTTCATTGGGGATGTCAGCTTCGCCGCCGTTGGCAATTTCTATCATAGCAAGGGAGTAGAGCCTTGCATAATGTTCGTGCAGGAAGCTTTTGGTTAAAGTGAGCCTGAGAAAGTCGGATTTGGCAGCTGCATGAAAAGCAGTAGCCATTATTATGGGTTTTACAATGATGGGAGCAAGGTTTACAACTATCGGCTTAACAACAACTAAAGGGAATTGCGCCGTGTTGCTTTGTTTCTTTTTGGGGACTGGTTTCGGAGCCAGGTAATTCTTTATCAATGCAATGTTGGGGTTCAATCCCTTTTGGATGAGCAGTTTGGATAATCCGGCCCACTTGGGTTTTATGCTGCTTTCCGGGGTAATGGAGATGCCGGATGAGCTGAACAGAGACTTTTCCTCAGCTGTACTGCTATCCGGAAACCATTTGCCATTTTTCAGGTAGCTGGCTTTTACACCAAAATGGTCCTCACCGTTGATGGTATGGCCTGCATCGTGGTAAACCTGGTAATGACTTGTTATGCTGAAGGGCTTGTTTTTCCAGGATAGCTGTAAGTCAAGGGTTTTCCAGTTTTTCTGAAATATCTCAGAGCTGCCAATGTAAAAGTTGGACCCGGCCCTGGGAACAGAACCAAAAGGTAAAAAGGGTTTGGCAGTATCCAGTTTTCCCTGGTCGTTTTCAGCTATCACATCTTTTTTCCCTTTTACCGATATGGTAATATCAATTTTGTTGATTACCAGTTTCTTCAATGCGTCAAACAGTCCATACCCTTCTTCTGTACCGGCATTGAACAACAACCGCAATACCGGGTGCCGGGTGTTGAAGCTTTCATTGTGGATTTCCGCATCGTAGGGTACAATGGCATCTTCTCCCTGTGAAAGGTCCAGTTCAAAAACCAACTGATTCAGGGTGTTGCCCGAATATTCATGCACCTTGATTTCAGGAATCTGAATCCAGTCTTCTTCCCCGGTTATCAAAGCCATTGCAGCTGACTCCAGTGCGGCAGGAGATGGGAATCCCTGGGTTTTTACCGGATTTTTCAGTTGTATGGTCATTGTGATTTTCCGTTCGCCTTCTTTCATCATCAGAACCTGTGATGCAACAGCAAAGCCTGTGGTTGCAGCGGGCCAGTTTGGGTTTCCAAAGGGACGCCACCGTGGATGGGGACTTTCAAATTCTGTTCCCAGTCCATCTGCCGAATTGGTCATCTCAGCGTACCGGATTGCTTTTCCGGGCTGGTGAAAAATGCTTTTGAGATGGGCCACCCGGGCTTTGTTCACGGTCAGCTCTTCCTCTATTCTGTATAGTATGGGTTTGCCATTGTCATCTTTGCCTCCATCCAGCAATGTATCTTTTTTTATGAGGCCGCTGTTGGCGTTTTTTGCCAGTTCGAAAATTACATGCACCCTGTCGGGCAATGCTTTCCGTTTGCTGATTTTGAGCACTTCCCCGTAATAAAACTCCAGATGTTTTCCTGTAAGGGTATTGAGATGCTGTTGAGAGAACTTTGTGAGTTTCAAAAAGCTGAGAAACAAGGCCAGATGGGGTTCGTAATTTCCTTTGGGTTCCCGTTTGAGAATATTTTTCTGCTCTTCTTCATCCAGCCAGTTTTCTCCTTCTGCCAGCGCGGCATCTTTCAGGAAAGCTTCAATCTCCTCTTCTGACTTCATAAATTCCTGCCAGTTGCCGTTGGGCTTTTGGTGATCGGAGTGGGAGAAAAACCGGAGTTTTTCAGCGAAATGCCAGGCAAAACGCATCCAGTCGCGCAGTGAGAATTCGTGCACCGGTGCATAAGAAGGCTCCAGTGCTTCTGCAAAGCGCTGCTGCTGGCTGGTGCCATCATGCTGTAGAGGATGTTTGGTATTGCAGTTAAGAGCCATGGTTTCTATTTGTGAGGTATGTCTTTTCCTTCAGTTTTATAAAACGGGTACACGAAGTTGAATCTCGAATTGGTTGTCCGCACTGTGTATCCAATTTTTATCAGAATTACTCCTTCCCATTCGCGGGAAGTGTCAATTTCCAGGCTTTCAAGGTCAATGCGGGGTTCATAATACAGAATGGCCGATTCCACCAAATCTTTCAGGTAGGTGCGCATGGTAAGATCGATGGACTCAAATACCATGGAATCAAGGTTGCAGCCATAACCGGGCTGCATAATTCTTTCTCCCGGCCTGGTGGAAAGCAATATTTCAAGACTGCTTTCAATGTCCTTCTCATCTTCCAGCATGGATACCCCTTTGGAAGCTTTGTCAAATTGCGGGGGGAAGTCCCAGCCGCGTCCAAGGAAAGATTTGTCTGCTGTCATATTCGGTTTCGTTTAAAATTTTTACATCAAAAAAAATTGCTGATCGATGTTGTAATTCTGCTGTGATACCGGATGGAGCGTATTATAAACTTCCATCAGCCACCAATCAGTACTGTGGGCTCTCCTGCTACGATGCTACCGCCGTGAGCAGTAGTATCTCCCATTCTTGCGGCAGGTTTGCCGCCAATGAGCACTGTTGACGAACCCAGGATGATAGTGTCGGTGGGACCGGTGCAGACGCATGGATCTCCCATCCTTGCGGCCGGGAGCCCGCCGATAAGCACGGTAGGCTCTCCGGGAGGCAGCACCGGACCCCCGACGTGTGGAACTGATCCTGTCGTCATAGGGCAAATATGCATGTCTGTTATTCTTGCTGCCGGCATCATGATTCTTTAGTTTTAATTTATTCTTACAAGTGATCCTTTTATTTCTGTGATGCCGGAGGATTTGATGTTGGTACCCGCAGATCCTTCGGCAGTTAATGAAGCACTGGCTTTGATGTCAACCCTCATCCCCTCCAGGGTAAAGTCTCCCGAAGACTTGATTTTTATGTCTCGGGCACTTTCAAGGGTAATGCCATTGCTGTCCATGGCTATCGTGTTGCCATGCTCATCAGAAAGTTTTATTTCTCCTTTATCTTCATCTGCAGTTATCTTTTTTCCGGATGGTGTTTCGACGGTAACAGATTTTTTGTCATCATCGAAAACCAGTTTCATACCGCTTCTGCTCACAAATCCTTTCAAATGGTTATCGTCGTTGGCACGAAAAGGGGCCGGTTTGGCGCTGCTGTTGAGCATGCCCAGCACCACAGCGTCGCGGGGGTCGTCATTGATAAACCCGACGATTACTTCATCCCCGATTTCAGGCCTGAAGAATGCTCCTCTTTCGTTGCCTGCGTCCAGGGATGCTATTCGCGCCCAGATACCTTCATCGGATGTGCCGGCAAGGGGGAGTTTAAGCTTCAGCCTGTCTTCGCTGTCAGGGTCGTTGAGTTGCTCAACTATTCCTACCTGGAGCCCGCTAACGGCAGCCAGTAGCCCCGATGCAGGTTGCTGGCTGATGGTGTGTTTTTCTGTGAACCATTCCGGGTCGCAGCCAAACTGAATGTCCATCTGCCAGGTGCCATCAGCAATATGATGTTGAATGCCACTTACAAAGGTTCTTCCGTTGAAGCGTTCTCCAATTCCTTGCAGTTCGATCATGTTACCGGGTTTTACATCATGCACACCGGTACATTTCACCTTGCCCCTGATTTTGGCCAGTTTTCTTTTCAGCATCAATGCATTGCTCCATGCCTGCAATTCAGTCTCCTCCCGTTTTCCTCCATGGGCCTGCACGTAGGGCGCGAAACCCATGGCTTGTGCAAGTTGCTCACTGCTGATGTTCCCGTTGAGTGATGCAGGTTCGGAGTCGGCTTCCTTCTCTGTTACTTGCTGTTCTGCGTAATCCCATGCTTTGGAGCTGCCATTCTGCAATTGATCCCGCCCGTCCATTTCAGCATCCAGCTCCAGGATGGTGGCGCCATATACCAGTGAGAGGGCAGGGTCTTGATTAAGATTGGGTGCTTTTATCTCCAGTTGCCCATCATCGGCAAAACACATTTTGCCATTTACTTCGGCCCGGGTGACTATAAAATCCCAGTCGGAAGTCTGAAACTGAACCAATTCCTTATGTGTTACTGTGGTAGCTTCCGCACGGGTTTCTATTCCATTATGATCCTCACCAATATTGGTAAAAATTTCACTGTCCCGCAGTTGGTAGAAGTGTCTTGATTTGCGGGTAGTGGTCATCCTGATGGCTTTATCGCGGCATTCGACAATAAGTGCTGTAGTACCGTTGTTGCGGATTTTGATGCTGTGTTTGATGATTATCCCTTTGAAAATGGTCTGAACATCTCTCTGGTAACCGCTTAGGATCTCCATCTCATTGCCCGGAATGAACAGACTATCGTTGCTTGCCCGGAAATTACCGGAAGAAGAATCACCATCAATGAGAATTACTTTGGCACGGGGAATCCGGTTGATTTCCTTGTTTACAACTATGGAGTGAACAAGAAAGGTGCGGGCGATTTCCTCTCCGTTGATTTTGACGGAAGAGGAAACTACCGAGGGTGTTCTGGACAGAGGTATGGTTCTGTTTCGGGGCATAATTTATTTTTCTACGGGTGGAAATTTAATTTTTTGTCCTGTGGTTAGATTTCTGAAATCGTTGAGATTGTTGGCCCGGGCCACTTCAAAATAATATGCCGGGTCGCCGTAAATCCGGTAGGCCATTAATGGGAGGGTGTCTCCCTCTTTTACCGTCCGGATGTGGGTAAGGTCGGGCGAACTTGCATTCTCTTTGGCTACCCGTATGGTGTCGTCCATGGAGCCTAAAAATCCTGCTTTTGCCACGGCACGCAGCGGAAGTCCGTCAGACCGGAAAAGTTTATAGGAAATATCCAGGGTTTCCAGGCAGCAGTCAAACTTCAGGGTGCCCCAGAAGATGCTCAGAAACCGGGGCCTGTGTGTGTCACCCTTGTACTCGAGTACCAGTTTTTTGAATGTATCAATGCGGCTTTCTACCCCGTTTGTTTCATCTTTCTCTCCGTTGATTACACCGGTGCTGTCAAACAATATCTCAAAGTCAAGTTTCTGAGGTTCTGTTTTGTTGTACTGGGGCAAAATGGCTGTAGTGCCGGGAGCCTGCATCTGGGAATAACCGATGCTGATCCTGCTGGTATAGCTCTCAGGATTGACCTGTACCTCCATCTTGCTGTCCTCGTTTTTTCTTTCGGCATCAGCATAGGAGATGATTTTCATCTTTGTTACATTTTGGGTCATCAGCGTTCCTTTTTTTGTTGAAGCAATTCCATGATCTGTTCGATGCACTCAGCAATGATTTCCTTCTTTGCAGCGCTGTCAATCCCGGTGTTGGATGAACCGTTCTGACTTTCCTGGTTCTGAGCATTGCTGACTACAACACGAATGTTGAGTTCGCGGATTTCGATGGGCATATACCTGAGTTTTATTGTAAGGTGAAATATTGGTATTGCAACTCAAAAGTTTCTATGGCAAGCGCATTTTGTTCGGCATCCAGGTCACTGTGGCTCCACTTCCTGGGCCAGGCATGAATGATGTTCCAGGTCATGAGGGGTTCGTGCTCTTCATTCAACAGGGAAATGGTCATGTTTACCGGTTTTATGTTGAGCGACAGAAAGGCATCCTTGCACCATTCTTTCAGCAATTTTGAATCTTTCACCAATCCCCGTTTCAACACCAGTGAGGGCGATTGTGCACGCAGAGGCAAAACATGCTGATAGCGGTTTTCGCCACCCTCGGTCACCGTTTCTGTTTCCATCTCAATACTCAAGCCCGAAACAGACTGGAAGCGACTGTCAATATCATTGTCGCCGATACCGGAAAAAACTACTTGAAAATGAAACCCCACCGGGGGATAATTTCTTGCCATAATTGCGGTTCGTTATGTTATTCATTTTGAATTACGAGTCCTTCATGGGCCAGTTCAATGGTTTCGATGGCAGCTTCACTGGCATCGCTTTTCAGGTCGGCGGATTGCACTTTTACCGGCCATGCATTCTTGATTTTCCATACAACCACCGGCTCGTGTTCTTCATTGAGCAGGCTGATGAGGATGTCGCGTCTTTCCACCGTGTTGAGCTTAATGGTATTGAGCCATTCAAAATACTCATTGTCAGAACTGAAAGAACCACGCTTTAGGGTAATGTTGCCGAATTTCTGCATACCCGGCATCTTGATTTTACTGTATTCTTTGCTGTTGCCTTCGCGGTATTCTATCACTTCATTTTCTACGGAAAGCCCGCTTACTTCAGTAAAACCTATGCGTGTGCCGCCCCATTCTACAAGAAAATGAAAAGTCGGTAAGGGATAATTTGCCATAACTTTGGATTTATTAATTGGTTATTAACTGGAATTGGATACTTGTTAAAATGTTAAGTTGAATGTTTATAAGCAACTACTCATTGCCGTTTTGCATTTTATGACTGAAACGCAGGATGATAAATTCAGCCGGTCTTACAGCGGCCAAACCGATTTCCACAATCATTCTGCCTTCGAGTATGTCTTCTTCGGTCATGGTTTCGCCCAGTCCCACCCTCACAAAGAAGGCATCTCCGGGAGTGGCACCCTGTAAAGCGCCGGCACGCCACTGAAGTGTGAGGAAGTTCTCAATCATCGAACGAACCTTCACCCATGTATTGGCATCATTGGGTTCAAATACAAATGCGGCGCTTGCCTTTTTGGTGCTTTCTTCCACCATCAAAAAGAATCTTCGTACGGATATGTAGCGCCATTCGTTGTCATTGCCGGCCAGGGTTCTTGCTCCCCACACCAGGGTCCCTTTGCCGGTAAAGGTTCTGATGGCATTGATGGACTTACCGGTGGGGTGGACGTTGAGGCTTTCCTGTTCGCGGTGATCCACTTTTACTGCAGGTCCGATTACGGAATTCAGGCTGATGTTGGCAGGTGCTTTCCATACCCCGCGGTTGCGATCGGTATTTGCATACACTCCTGCAATGGCCGCCGATGGGGGTAAGGTGCGCATGTGCACCCTGAGTTTCTCCATCACTCCGGTAAAGAAACTGTTTCCGGCGAACAATGCCCTTTCGGCCTGTTTTTCATAATAGAGGGCTGAATCCAGCAAACTTTGCCAGCCTTGCAGCAGTATTTCGGTTGAAGGTTGCAGGGCAGCAATGATGGCGAGGCTGCCTGCTGTATCATTGGAGAAATCAGTAGTATCGGCTGTAATATCACCGTAAGCCACCCCGCCGAACCAGTCCTGATGGATGCCACCATACAAATCGTCAACAGATGGACGCGTACCCAGGTTGTTGGGCGGAACAGTGTTGTTTTTCTCTATTTCCACAAGTTGGCGAAGGGCATCTGTAAGTTCGGTGTTGGTTTTCAGCTTGTCAATGTCCTTGCGGAAATCTGACCCCGCTGTAGCTTCGTCATCTGCTGTCTGAAATGCGTTTGCCATCCCTGCCAGGATATTCAGGTAGTGAGTGGTGTTGGTCAGGTGCGCACTTCCACTTTCCAGCCCGCTTTTGAAGGAGCTGAGCAGTTGGGAGAGATAGGTGGTTCCCCCTGCTATCAGTTTTGCAGTGTCAATTTCAGGTACAGTAATCTGAGTGTTGTTAAGAGATGTTGCGGCATCTGTATGGTCTGTCATCCCAAGAAGATTTTCCAGCAGGTGAAATTCATCCTCAGGGGAAAAAATTTCCAGGTTGGTGATTTCGGTTTCAGGATCTGCAGCTTCGAAAAATTTCAGTTGTCTGAATCCAAGGGGGTAATTGTAGGATGATACTATCCAGGGATAATAGGCTGCACCATAGCTCAGCGAGTTGATGCCAATACCATCTCTGAAGTCACTTACGGGTGCCTGAGAAACATTTTCGGGAAGATCGCCCTGCATGACATCAAGGATGCAAAAACGGTTCTGTAATTCCGCACATTGCTGCAAAGCCAGTTTTTGCAATTCGGCAAACTGCGTCAGATCGGGATCTTCGTTGCTGTCTTTCAATCCTACTGCGTCCGGAGAAAGGAGCAAGGTAGGCTCGTCGAACTTCTTCAGGGCATCGAATCCTTTCTTCAATGCGTCGAAAGCAATGTCATCGGTAAAAGATCCTACGCTGACAATGTAACAATCCCCTCCTCCGTTGTCATAGAACTGACGCATGGCATCATAAAGGTAAAATCGTTTGTCGGGTTCTGTTTTGTCAACAGCATTTTGGTTGGCAGTATCTACTACAATGCTGTAGCTTTCTGCAATGAATCCCTTCCCGAAAAGGGATTCAAACTCCACCAGCGATTTTATTTTTACCGGAACCTCTGTAAGGCTTTTGTTGTCCGGAGTAAGGGCTTTTTCGGTGTAGCCCACAAAAGCAGGTATGGCGGTTTCAACCTGGGCCACTGATGGCGGGAAAAGGGAAATTTCCTGAACATAAACGCCGGGTGTTTTATATGTCATGAGTATCAGGTTTTAAAGATTTGGATTATTAGTGCTTGCAAGAAAACGCCAATTGCTGCGTTATGCTCGCCTTCAAAACAGTCATCCCGAAGGAAAATCGGGACTCCTGTTTTTCAGTCATCGCAAGCCTTGCACTTGACGCTTTCTTATCAAGCAC
>RECE01000172.1 GCA_007694165.1 Bacteroidota bacterium | reverse complement strand
TGGCATTTGCGGGATACTCCCACAGCCAGATGATTGAAGATTTCGAACACATTCCGCTAAACCTGATGCTTGATGGAGAAGATGACAACAGCGCCATGACTCTTGTATTGAACCCTGATCAGGGTGAAGCCAACCCAGGTTACTATGTGATCAAATTTGACAGGAGCCAGCATGGTTTCTCATTTGGCGGTTTCTGGTCAGCACTTCCGGAACCGGTTGACATGACCGACATGAAGTATGTGCATGTGCAGGTGTGGAAACCCCGCATCAGCCCTCTCAGGTTCAAGGTAGAAGGAGGTCCCGGCGGCACCTTTGAGTTTGAATCCATGGAACCTCAAACCCTCACCGAAGAATGGGAAACCATTACCTTCTATTTTCCGGATGCCGACGGATTGTATCCTGTGATATCCTTTATGCCCGATTTTGAAGATCCGCTGGATTTGGATGAGGATATTGTTATGTATTTTGACAATATCGTGCTTAGCGACAGCGCAGTGCCTGGTGAAGGCGATGAACTTGTGATTGAGAACTTTGAGTTCATCGGCCTTAATGTAATGACTGACGGAGAAAATGATAACAGCACCATGACCGTTATTGCCAACCCAGCCCCCGACGATGTGAATGAAAGCAACCTGGTGGTAGAATATTTCCGCAGCCAGCATGGTTTCGTATTTGGCGGTTTCTGGTCAGCTTTGCCTGAGCCCGTTGACATGAGCGAGAACAGGTATGTGTATGTTGATGTTTGGAAACCCCGCATCAGCCCGTTAAGATTCAAAATTGAAGGTGGCCCGGAAGGAACCTTTGAAGTGGAATCGATGGAGCCACAAACCAAGGTGAATGAATGGGAAACCATCGTATTCCATTTCCCCGATGCCGATGGCGAATATCCTGTAATTGTTTTTATGCCCGACTTTAATGATCCGCTGGATCTTGATGAAGACATATTCATTTACTTCGACAACATCAGATTGGGCGGAGCTCCCGATGATGACACAAGTATTAACGATCCAATATTGCCCGTAGCAGGTATTAATTTAAAAGTTTTCCCCAACCCGGCACGTGAGCAGGTAACTGTTGAAACATTACCCAACAGTCTGGTAACATTGATAGACATCACCGGAAATGTAATTCGTCAGCAGGTATCTTCTGGCTCCTCCACCAGCATTACCCTTGACGGACTTTCCAAAGGTATCTACCTGGTAAGGGTTGTCAATGGAGAACATGCAAGAACCACTAAATTGATGGTTCAATAAAACGAAGTTAGAACTTCAAATAATAAAAAACCCCGGAAACTTAGCTCCCGGGGTTTTTTTTTAAAATCAGCATGTAGTTCAGACTACAATTCTCTTATCCTGATATTTCTGAACCAGACATCGTCACCATGATCCTGGAGTGAGATGTATCCGGGCTCATATTTTCCAAACCATGGATATTCCGCGAATTTGCTCTCAGCCACTTTTCTTTCCCAGTCAGATGTGCCCAGGTGGTATTCCAGAACTACTTCGCCATTCTGACGGTGAACAACCGTTCCACGATATACCATTACTTCTGCCAGGTTCCATTCGCCGGCAGGCTTGGCATTTTGGGGTTTGGCAGGAATCATATCGTACAATGAGCCTGCTTTTCTGTTGCCATCCACACCCAGGTCGGCATCGAGATGTCTCTCATTGTCGAGAATCTGCATCTCGGGAGCAGACTTCCAGATGGGCTCACCTTCAATTTCCTGCCCCAGGTAAAAGATACCACTGTTGCCTCCTGAAGAAACTTTCCACTCCAGCTTAAGGTGGAAGTCCAGGAATTTCTGGTCGTAAATAATGTCGCCACCCTGGCCACCTGCTTCACCTGTTCCGGCGCCCTCAACTTTTAAGGTGCCGTCTTCAATAACCCAGCCTGATGCGGGGAAAGCATCCTGGTTATAGCCGCGCCAGCCATCAAAAGATTCTCCGTCAAAAAGCAGAACAAAGCCGTCCTCCTTTTCTTGCTGTGATAATGTATTCATAGCTACTTCTTCTGTTTCTTGCTGTTGAGGTGTTTGTCCGCAGGAGAAAAGCAAAGCTCCGCTTACAAAAAAGCTCAACATAATTGTTACTACTCTAAACTTCTTCATCTTTCTTTAATTTTTGAGTTTACAATAAAAAGGTAATATACATTAAGGCATAGCCGGTAAATCCCAGCCTGCTCTGTAAGTATGCTGTATCAGTTCCTGCGCAAATGCTTTCGCATTGATAGGATCGGTCATGGTTTTATCGAAGGTGGGATGACCATCGGTAATTTTAAAACCATCTTCCACAACGATTCTGATGGTTTCGTTGTCGCCGATATTGGTAAACCGCATGTTGGGACCATCCCATTCCAGTTCTTTATGCAGTTCCTGCAGGCGAACGGCCAGCACACCCATTACAACCATTTCATTGAAGGGGCCTGCCTCTTTGAAAGCGGAAGTGGTTTCCACCCTGTTGTCAGGACTTTCTTTACATGCCCTCACCCAATCCATCAAATGGTCAGATTCAACTCTTCTGAGGGTTTTGGGAACATTGGGTGTTCTTCCTGAGAGCAACCACGGGCGCGCACCATAACAACCACAGATGAGGGTATCCTTGGTTCCGTGGAAGATTACACCTCCACCATCATCATTCATATCGCGACCTTGTGGCCATCCTTCAGGCATGTCGGGTCTCAAACCACCATCATACCAGGTAACTTCTACCTCGGGGAATGGCATTTTTGAGGTTGGGTCTGCTGGTCTGGCAGGGAAAACAAGGTTCACCTTCTGTGCTTGCGGGGCTGAATCCTGCAGCAATAGAGTGGAACTACCCTGCGCTTTGGTTGGATAGCCAAGTTTCAATCCTTTGAAAACGGGATGAAGTATATGACATGCCATATCACCCAGGGCGCCGGTTCCGAAGTCCCACCAGCCTCTGAAGTTCCATGGGGTATAAATTTCGTGGTAAGGACGCATGGGAGCGGGCCCTACAAACAAATCCCAGTTCAAAGTATCAGGAACACTTTGCACTTGTCTTGGTCTTGCCAGCCCTTGTGGCCAGATAGGACGGTCGGTGAAAGCCTCCACCCTGGTTACCTCGCCGATTTCATCATTCCAGAGCCATTCACAAATTTGATTCACCCCTTCTCTTGATGCACCCTGGTTACCCATTTGGGTAGCAAGCTTATGCTTTTCAGCCAGGTTGGTCAGTAGTCGTGATTCGTAAACGGTATGCGTCAAAGGCTTTTCTACATATACATGTTTTCCCAAGGCCATGGCATGGGCAGCGATGGCGGCATGGGTGTGGTCGGCTGAAGACACCATTACGGCATCGATACTGTCGATCATTTCATCATACATTTTGCGCCAGTCCCAGTATTTTTTTGCCTGAGGGAAATAGTCGAAACATCGCTGACTGTAACGCCAGTCTACATCGCAAAGGGCCACAATATTTTCAGACTCCATTCCTCTGAGTACAGCGAATCCGCGGCCTCCCACACCCACACCGGCGATGTTGAGTTTGTCGCTGGGAGCTTTATGCCCCAATCCACTAATGACAGTGCTGGGCAAAATAGTAAAGCCAGCCGCAGCAAGGGCAGTGTTACCAATAAACTTTCGTCTTGAGATTTGTTCTTTCATTGTTTATCTGTTTAAGTTAATACTAACCCGGAACATTGTGAACTTGCATTCTAAAGACCTTTTTTTCAAACCATGTCTTAACCAAACACAATCTCTTTTTTGTCCCGATCCCAAAAAACTTTTTTCTGGTTACGATAGGAAACCGTACCCATATGTGCTGTAATAGCCTCTTCTACTGACTCTTTAATTCCGCAGCTTACGGGGCTTCCGTGCCTGATACCATTGATCCACTCTTTTATATGAAGATGGGCCGTATCTACCTGTTGTCCTCCACGGTAAGTATACAGCAGCCCTCTTTGGGCAAAATACTGCTCCGTGGGCGAAGAAATGGCATCAATGCTTCCCCTGCCCGGCACATGGGTAATCATGGGCGAATGGGTGGGAATTACACCATCTTCAATGGCCGTTTTAAAACGGGTAGAATCCCTGTCAGCATATACCACCAGGTCATTATCCAGCTCCATATAGGCATCGTGCCCAAAGAAAGTTTTTTTCCGGTGCTGGCTGTTGGCAAGGGTGGCACTGTAAAGCAGATTCATTTCCAGCTTTTGAAATTCATAGCTTACATGAAGTACATCGGGCACTTCCCGTCCATCTTTCCAGTAATAGATCCCTCCTGATGCCGATGCAGTATCAGGGATGCCCACATCCAGCACCTGGTTGATAACATCGTACTCATGGGTAAACAGGTCGCCCGTAAGTCCCGTACTGTAATCCCACCAGCATCGCCAGCGGAAAAACCGTTCGGCACTGAAAGGGTGGTCGGGTGCACTACCAAGGAATTGCTTCCAGTCTACATTTTCAGGTGTAGTTTCAGGATGAATATCATAAACCCATGCTCCCCATGGCGAATTACGGTTGGTAAAAGTTTCTACCATGGTAATCTTACCCAGGATATTCTTTTTGACTACTTCTCTTGCTTTCAGGTGGCTCTCAATCTGTCTGTTTTGATGGCCCAGCTGAAATACAACGTTATTTTCCTTTACTGCCCGTTCGATGGCATAGGTTTCCTCCACGGTAAGGCTGAGCGGCTTTTCGGCATAAATATGTTTTCCGGCTTTGGCAGCATCAATAATCATATCGGCATGCCAGTGATCGGGCGTGGCAATCACCACGGCATCAATATCGTCGGAAGCCAGTAAATCTTTATAATGCTTATATACTTTGGCAGGCTCACCTCTTTTTCCGTTGGTACCGGCACGATAGAGGTTGGAAGACGCTTCCAGGCCTGCGTCGCGATGTACGGTAAATACATCAGAGATTCCGGTAATGACCACATTGAGGTCTTCCATCTGCCGATACATTTCCATGCGGGTATCCTGCTTATTGATTCTGGCCGATTCAGTCCATTCATCAATCCACAGGGGTTGGATAAACCCAAGGGAACGCATAAGATACAAACCACGTCCTCCGGTTCCGATAATACCTATGCGCAGGGTAGAACTATCGCCGTTGCGTTTTTCAACGATTGAGGG
>RECE01000178.1 GCA_007694165.1 Bacteroidota bacterium | reverse complement strand
CCTATTCAGAAGGATCATGACCGGCAGAAAGCTGAAATTTTTCGCAAAGCTACACGGCCGTTTTTGTTGAGAAGATTGAAAACTGACAAATCCATCATCAGCGACCTGCCCGACAAAATTGAAAACACACTGTTTTGTTCGCTCACGCCCGAACAGGCGGCCATATATGAAAGCCTGGTGCAGTCAGTGATGGAGCAGATTGAGAAGAGCGAAGGTATCGAACGCAGGGGGTTGGTACTTAAGCTGATGACGGCCCTGAAGCAAATCTGCAACCATCCGGTGCATTACCTGAAAAAAGGGGAACCGCAGGCCGGGCAGTCAGGCAAAACGCAACTTATGCTCAGCCTGCTGGACAACGTGCTGGTCAATGGCGAGAAAACCCTCATCTTTACCCAGTACAAAGAAATGGGCGACTTGCTAACCCGCATGATACAGGAACAAACCGGCGTGCTGCCTCTGTTCCTGCACGGCGGACTAAGCCGCAAAAAGCGCGATGAACTGGTGAATGATTTTCAGCACAAACCCTTCCACAAGATATTTATCCTGTCGCTCAAAGCAGGGGGTACCGGGCTGAATCTCACCGCCGCCACCAATGTCATCCATTACGACCTTTGGTGGAATCCCGCGGTGGAAGCGCAAGCCACTGACCGGGCCTATCGCATCGGGCAGAAAAGCAATGTGATGGTATACCGTCCCTTGTGCAAAGGTACCTTCGAAGAGCGCATCGATGAAATGCTAAAAGTGAAAAAAGACCTGGCAGATATGACCGTCGACACCGGCGAAGCCTGGATAGGAGAACTATCAGATAACGAACTCAGAGACCTTGTGAAATTGCATAAATGAGTAGCTTTGTTGGTAGTTTTGCAATCATTTGGATGGTAATATATATGGGTGTGCGATTTGAAAACAAGTAGTAAGAAGATGAGATCCTTTTAAATAAAAATATAACCTCAATTTCATATGTTTACAGAACTTGACAAATACAAAACCAAAGGTCATTTCTTTTTAAAAACTGAGCCATGACAATACCTATGGACACACACGTGAATGATTATGTGTGGACAAAAGATATGCAGTCAACAAGAAAAGGCGCATAGCGCTGAAATTTTGGCAGAAGTTCTTCAACCCTTGACTTTGTCGGGTACATATGAATGCTGCTAAACAAGACAGGATTATTGGCAGTTTCACAGATTATCGTTTGCAACCGTTCAAATTGTCCGGAAAGGTTAATTTTGCAGTAGAACTTATAAAGCAATTACGGATGAGTAAAAAAAGTGAGATCATACTGCTGAATATCAGTGGCAAGGACAAGCCCGGACAAACCCTGGCGTTAACGGAAGTGTTGGCGCAATACAATGTTAATATTCTGGATATAGGTCAGGCGGTAATTCACCAGGACCTGGGATTGGGGATATTATTTGAAGTACCTGTCGAAGCAGAATCCTCACCGATTCTGAAAGATCTTTTGTTTAAGTCTTACGAGATGGGGCTGACGGTTAAGTTCACACCCGTCACCGAAGAAAAATATGAAGCGTGGGTTACCCGTCAAGGGAAAGAGCGTTTTATCGTAACCCTGATTTCGCGCAAGCTTACTGCCCAAAAGCTTTCTGCCGTGGCCAGGGAGATTTATGAGCAGAAACTTAATATAGACGTTATTTCGCGTTTGACTGGCAGAATTCCGCTTGATGGGCAAGACAATGCAAAATCTGTTGTAGAAATGTCCCTTAGAGGCCAGCCTGTGGATATGGAAGCCATGAAAACCCGGTTTATTGAAATTTCCGGTTCTACAGGAATTGATATTGCTTTTCAGAAAGACAATATTTTTCGCAGAAACCGCCGCCTGGTTTGTTTTGATATGGATTCTACCCTTATCCAGGCTGAGGTAATAGATGAGCTGGCGCGCAAGGCGGGCGTCTATGAGGAGGTGAGTGGTATCACCGAAGCGGCCATGCGGGGGGAGATTGAATTCAATGAAAGCTTTGTTAAGCGCGTGGCTTTGTTGAAAGGCCTGGATGAAGGTGTATTGAAAGAAGTTGCTGAAGCCCTTCCCCTGACCGAAGGGGTTGAGCGTCTTTTCAAAACATTAAAAATGTATGGCTATCGAACCGCTATTCTTTCGGGGGGATTCAGCTATTTTGGAAATTACCTGAAAAATAAACTGTCTGTGGATTATGTATTTGCCAACGAGCTGGAGATCAGAAACGGAAAACTCACCGGCCGCCATGTGGGCGAAATTGTTGATGGAGATAAAAAAGCAGAACTGCTCAAACTCATTGCCTTTAAAGAGGATATTCATCTGGAGCAGGTAATTGCCGTGGGTGACGGATCCAACGATCTTCCCATGATTCGCCAGGCTGGGTTGGGAATTGCATTTCATGCCAAGCCCAAAGTGAAGGCTTCAGCCCAGCATGCTATCTCCACCATTGGTTTGGACGCCATATTATACCTGATGGGGTTCAGGGACAGGGAAATTAATTTTTAGTTTAAGGTCTTCAACTCCTGCTTTTCCGATTAATACAATCTTTATTATTCGGGAAATGCTGTCCGTAAAACCTATTAAAGACCTTGACGTTGACTTGTGATTATTGATTTTGTAAAATTATGAATTGAACCTTGATAATTTCCCCTAAAAGCAGCATTGCTATCGTTTTATTTTAGATAGTCAATTTGTTTTTCGTTATCTTTGCTTATACCCTCCCCTGAAAGCTTAATATTTTGTACCCTTTGTTTGAACCCTGGCAATCTTGATATTGCTAATGGACTTCTTGCCGGAATACTGAAATAAAACAAACTAACTTTAAAAGCAGACAAGATATGAAACGAAAAGCATTTTTACCCTTAGTGATTCTGCTGGTTTTTATCATCGGCTGTACACAGCAAAGCCGCCTTTCTTCAAGGCTTTCAGCAGAATGGAACATCGCAAAATTTGAAGCACGCACCTTCGAAGGCAGTACTTCATCCATTGAGAATGCAGGAACACTGGTCTTACGCAGCAATGGCAGAGGAACACAGTCATTTACATCTTCCATTGCTCATGCAGGCGACCAGGCGAGTACAGATTTTGAATGGAATAATACGGATAGAACCGTAAGTATCATGGCACAAGGTGCTTCTGTTCCCAAAATCTGGATAGTTGTTGATTCCAGCCGGTCAAAGCAACTTTGGTACTCTACCGATAGTTCCGGAAACGTGCAGATAATGCACCTTGAAAAGAAGTAAAAACCAGTTGCCCGGATCAAAACGAAAAGCATTCTTTTCATCAAAGATTTACCGATTGGATCAGGGTAGTAAAAGTTACAATGTATTTGTAAAATCCATTACCCTAAAAAAAGCGCAACCGCCAATTGGCGGTTGCGCTTTTTTTGAACTTAATGTAATTGTTGAATGGGGCAGAATGAATGATTATCTTCTTTCTGAGCGGTTATCGTTTTCATTTGAATTGTTGCCTCTCTGGTTGCTGTTGTTGCTTCTTGTGGGGGCCGGTGTGCTTCTGGTGTTGCTCTGACCTGATGGCCTTGCACTGGAAGCAGGTTGCGTATTCGTCCTGGCCGGAGGTGAACTTACCGCCGGAGCAGAAGGTCTGTTATTGCTGTTATTCACTCTTGGCGGTGAGCTCGGAGGAGCACTTGTATTTCTTTCCGGTGCAGGGCGATTAACTTCTCTTTGCGGAGGAGGGGTGCTTTGCCTTGCAGGAGGTGGTGTGCTTCGAACTGCCGGGCTGCTGGTTTCTCGGCCTGGATTAGCTTCAGACCCCTGACTGCGGACAGGTTGCGTCTGCTGTCTTGGGCTTGATTCAGACCCCTGGCTGCGTGCGGGTTGTGCCTGCTGTCTGGGGCTTGCTTCTGAACCCTGAATGCGAGTAGGTTGTGCCTGCTGTCTTGAATTGTCCTGCTGTATAGCCCTGTTATCCCTGGTTTGGTTTTCTGCAGGGCTCTGGCGGCGCATATCTTCTGGAGATTGTCTTACAGCATCCTCTTGTCTTCTCTCAGTACCAGCGTTTGGAGTACTTACTTCTCTGGTTTGCTTAATTTCCTGCACAGCAGTAGAAGATTGTCTCAATTCTGGTGTAGCTATGTTGCTTTTTGTTGCAACTGTTTCGTATCTGCCAGGATGTCTTTGCGCAAAGTGCTGCTGTCCTTCCTGGGCTTTCTGAGGTTGACTGTAGGTGTTTCTGTATCTGCCTTGTTCTACCCTGGTAACTACTGTAGGCGAGGTTTGTCTGTGGTTAACCACGTATACGGTGTGGTAGTGAGTGCAGCGGGGATGTCCCCAGGGACGGTAATACGCATGATAATGTCCGTGCCAATGGTAGTGGTATCCGTAGTAATAATGATAGTAGTGAGGGCTCCAGGGGCTCCACCATGCGGGGTGGTATCCCCAGTACCATGAAGAGCGCCAGGGGCGGTAGGCAGGTCTGTGCATATACACAATCACGGGCCATTGAGCTACTTCATAATAGGTAGTGTGTACCACGGTTGTTGTATGTGACTGGCTTACGTTGCCCTGGTATCCTGGATTGGCCCTTTCGGCATAATTGGGCTCAACAATATAGTTGGGGCCATAAAGGGCTTTGTCACCTATAAGTTGTATCCGTACAGAACCATCTCTGAGGCTTTCTACCACAAAAACTGCTACATCCTGGTGTTCATTCCGGTTTAAGGCAACACGCAAAACGATGCTGTGGATATTTCCCTCTTTGTAATCATGGACCATGATGTAGTCAACATAACCATCGCCATTAAGGTCGAGGTTGTTAATCATGGTTTCCGGGTCATTGATGCTTCTCTCGAAAGCTTCCAGGGTTTCAGATTGCTGGAAAAGGTTCATGACGGCAAAAAGATTAAAATTGTCTCCGGGCAACCCCAAATATTCCTGCTGGGGGTTATGTGCCGAGACCACACTTCCTGCTGAAAACAGGAGGGCTAAAACGGTGGTGAAAATCAGCTTTTTCATATCTATGGAGTTTTGATGAATGAATACTTCTTGTTTTGCTTTTATTAAAACAAAAGACGTGCCATGTTTTGATTTTTTTTCAATTCATATTAACAAGATCAAATTGAGTTGCTGATTTGTATGATAGAATTGGGGAGCAGGTAATAATAAAAAAAAGGATTGGGTTAGATGGCCAAGGTGTTTTCTGGCTGACTCTTGGTTGTATCT
>RECE01000158.1 GCA_007694165.1 Bacteroidota bacterium | reverse complement strand
CACAGCGAATCTCGCAGGTAATCAATAACCTGCTTTCCAATGCCGTTAAGTATTCTGAGAAAGGGGAAATTTCCCTTCATATAAAGAGAGAGAAAAAACCGGAAAGAGGGGCCGTAATTATCAGGGTTGAAATTTCTGATACCGGAATGGGTATCAGGCCCGAAAAAAAAGATGCTATTTTTGCTCCTTTCTCTGCGGTAAACCAGATAGACACCTCTTCTTATGAGGGAACCGGATTAGGTCTGGCCATTTGCAAGGAATTTGTTAAGATGCATGGTGGCGATATCGGTTTTACCAGTCAGCCGGGAAATGGGAGCACTTTCTGGTTTACTTTTAAAGCAGAGGAAGTCAAAAACGAGAATACACTGCAGGAAGAAAGAAAAGAGGATAGTCCCATCAGCAGGCGAGGGCTGCATATTTTGCTGGCAGAAGATAAAGTTATCACGCAAAAGGTTATCGGCCTGCAACTTAAAGACATGGGGCATAACGTAATCATTGCCACAAACGGAAAAGAAGCCATTGATCTTTTCGAACCTGGTAAATTCGACATGATACTCATGGATATCCAGATGCCCGTGATGGATGGCATTACAGCTGCCAATGAACTCAAAAGTAAATATATCGACTTGCCGCCGGTAATTGGTCTTAGTGCCAATGCCTTCGAGGGAGATCGCGAGAAATATATAAAAATGGGCTTTGATGAATACATCACAAAGCCCATGAAAAGAGATCGTTTTATTGAAGTGGTCAATAATTTTTTTCCACCTCCGAAAACATCCTAATCGAAAATACCGTAATCCGGATATTTTTCCGGCATTCTATCCTTAGGTTTGTCAGATTTCAAGTAGTAGTCGAACCAATCCATGGTACGTACAATATAATCCAGCCGGTGAACATTCATCCGGTTTCCGTGTCCTTCGCCATTATACCAGATCATTCTTACCGGAGCACTTCCATGCAGCTTCAGCGCACGATACAATTCCAGTCCCTGTGAGGGATGTACCCGCGGATCTTCTGCTCCATGCAATACCAGTGTGGGTGTTTTGCTCTGATGGGCGTATTTTACAGGACTTCTGCTGTAAACATCTTCCCAGTTCTCGTGTGTCCAGTAACCCCAGTGAACATAATAATCCTCCCAGGGAATATCAGTAGTATTGCGTTTGGAAATCTGGTTGCTGATGCCTACAAACACCACTGAAGCCGCAAACCTGTCGGTGTGCTTCGTGGCTGACCACGCTGAGAAATATCCACCATAGGAGCCACCACCCATACCTACTCGATCGGCATCCACATATCCGATATTTATCAAATGATCAATCCCATCCAGTACATCGTCATATTCCACTCCTACCAGGTCTCCATATCCCACCATCGTGAAATCCACACCACGGCCTGAGCTTGCCCGGTAGTTGGGCATAAAAACAAAATAATCTCTTGCCCCGGCAACCTGACCCCAGGTTCCGTAGGAGGTAACCCATCCGTTTTTTACTGCTGCTTCGGGACCACCATGAATATATACTATCAATGGGTACTGTTTTCCCTGTTCAAAGTTTAATGGGTATATCAATACTCCTTCAATGTCCTTTCCATCCCTGGCATTATAAACCAGTTTCCTTTGCTGCGAAAGTTTGATATCAGTAAGCCACTTGTTGTGGGTTGTATGGCGGTTCAGGTTTTTTCTCCGTATTTCAAAACTAAAAAGCTCTGACGGGTGCTGCCATGTGCTTCCGGCAAAGGCGACAAGTCCGTCAACATGATGAAATCTGTTGAAAACTGCCTTGCCTCCTTCCAGCAGGATGCTGCGGTCGGGGCGATCAATACGTTGCTCACTTAATACTATGTCTACCCCTTCTTCTGCTGCATAGAGCAGGGTGTTGTTATCCTTCCATGCAAAATCAATTACACTCAATTCCATGCCCTGCACATAGTTACGCAATGCTGAAAAAGATTTTGTTGAAGGTACTTCCGTGACAAATAAACTTCCTTCCACGGAGTCTTCAAGTTTGGAAGAGGCCCTGAAGGCAAGTTTTTTTCCATCAGGACTCCAGGCCATATTGGCCAGTTTACCCGGGTTGTCCATTAAGAGTAACATCTCACCGGTTTCCATATCGATGGTATAGATTCTTTTAAACATGTAAGAGTCGTCTACCAGGTTGCGGGGTGCAATGGCAGCTGCAGCCATTTTTCTGTCAGGGCTCAGGGTAAAGTCAAAAACGGTGACATCATGTGTCAATTGCCTTGTTTGGTGCGTGTTGAGGTCGTATCGGTAAAGGTTGCGGTGGCGATATTCTTCTTCATATACATCAATGTTGAAACCACGCCCCCGCAAATATCTGCGCATAGGATCTTCGGCCGACAAAGATGTTATGGCCAGCGTATTGGCGTCAATAAACGCATAATCATTGATGCTTGCCGTATGCTGAGTAAGGGGATAAGATTCTCCACCTTTCAGATTGATGGCATATACCTGTACTCCCGGCAAATCGGGGAAGTTGGCACGGAAGGTTACTGCCTTTCCGTCGGGTGTCCAGTTGATTGAGAATACACTTCTGTTTCCCGTAATAAAAGGGATGGATTCGCGGGTTTGAAGATTGTAAACGTGGAGCTCACGATAATCGCCTCCAGCTTCATCGGTGAAAGGTCTTGGTACATTCACCACATAGGCAATGTGACTCTTGTCGGGTGAAAGGGCTACCTCTGCAACCGATTCAATGTTGAAAATGTTTTGAACGGTAAGCTTGTTGTCTTGTCCGAAAGCCAGCGATGGCAAAAGGAAGCATAAGACCAGGATCAATTTCATTTTTACTTTTTTCATCTGTTTGTCCTTTTGTTTAGGTTTGATATTGCGAATTAAACTATTTATTGTTCAGATTTTTAAGGTTTCGGTCCATACAAAGCAATCCCGGAAAATGTCTTTAAGTGTTTTTCCGGGAATTTCACTGCTGAAAATGCCAAAAACGGCTGCCCCGCTTCCACTCATGGATGCGTAAACAGCACCCAGTGTGTACAACTCTTCCTTGATGTCTGCTATACGGGGATATTTTTCAAATATATGACTTTCAAAATCATTAACAAGCAAATCTTTCCATGAATTTACGGGACCTGATATAATTTTGCTGATTTCATGTTCCGGTTGGCGGGGTAATATTCCTGCGTATGCTTCGGCAGTACTCACATGAATGGGGGGCATTATCAGCGCAAGGTAATTGCCTGTTAATTTCAAGGGAAAAGGGGAGAGCTGTTCTCCTCTTCCTTTGGCAATCGCAGGTTTGTTGTCAATAAAAAAAGCACAGTCACTCCCCAGAGTTGCAGCCAAAGTTTTCAATTCCTGCTGCGTAATGTTCAATTCAAAAAGACTGTTGAGCAATGTAAGGGTAAATGCAGCATCCGAACTGCCACCCCCTAATCCCGCACCAATGGGAATGCTTTTATGCAGATGCATCTTTATGGCAGGAAGCTTATATTGGAGTTGGAGCAAATCATAAGCCTTTTCACAAATGTTTTTTGAGCCATCCGCAGGAATGGCAATGCCACTGGCAGAAAAAGAAAACAATGAATCTGAAGCCGGGATTATTTCAAGACAATCGCGCAAAGTTAAAGGGTAAAAGAAGGTTGTAAGTTCATGAAAACCGTCTGGTCTTTTGGCTGTTATATTAAGCCCAAGATTTATTTTACAATTGGGAAAGCTGATCATCGACTTTTTTTACAAACCTAAGAAATTTTTGCTTTATATAAGGCATTGCCGTGCCTGTTGTTAGCAAAAAAAATGCGATTGAATCTGTAAAAAACTACAAAAAATTCGATAAATTCACTTGTTTGGACTCTAATATCCTTACTTTTGTGATAATCACCAAAATATGTCATCTTAAAACGTAATAGAGTATGTCGCCCATCCTTAATAGTGTTGTAACCTGGTTTCTGAAACAAAGAGTATCCCAGATTGATTATTTTAAGGAAAACCCTCATCAGGCGCAGAATGACTTGCTTCTGTCATTGGTTGAAAAGGCCAAAAATACGGAATGGGGTAAGAAATATGATTTCGATACCATCAAAGACGTGAAAACTTTTCAGGAGAGACTTCCTGTGCAGGATTACGATCAGGTGAAGATTTACGTCGAAAGGTTGAGAAAGGGAGAACACAATCTTTTATGGCCCACAGAAATCAAATGGTTTGCCAAATCCAGCGGTACTACAAGCGACAAAAGCAAGTTTATCCCTGTCAGTCCTGAAGCCCTTGAAGATTGCCATATGAAGGGAGGAAAAGATATGCTGTCATTGTACTGCAGCAACCGACCCGATACAGAAATATTTACCGGGAAAGGATTGGTAATGGGTGGAAGTCACAGTGTAAGTGAATTCAGCAGTAATTCCTATTTTGGAGATATCTCAGCCATTCTTGTGCAAAACTTCCCTTTCTGGGCAGAGTTGATGAGAACCCCCAACATCTCAATTGCCCTTATGGATGACTGGGAGCAAAAACTCGATAAAATTGCCAATGCAACCATTACCGAGAATGTAACCAATCTCAGTGGTGTTCCTTCATGGAACCTTATGTTGCTGAAAAAAGTCATTGAAATTACCGGCCGTAAGAATATTCTGGAGGTGTGGCCCAACCTGGAGCTATTTATTCATGGGGGTGTTAGCTTCGCTCCTTATCGTGAGCAATTCAAAAAACTTATCCCTTCTGATCAGATGTGGTATATGGAAACCTACAATGCCTCCGAAGGCTTTTTTGGTATCCAGGATCAGGCTCACTCCGATGAAATGCTGCTTATGCTTGACTACGGGATTTTTTATGAGTTTATCCCCTCGAGCGAACTTGAAAGGGACAATCCCAGGGTACTTACCCTTGATCAGGTGGAGACAGATACCAACTATGCCCTTGTTATTACCACCAATGCAGGATTGTGGAGATATATGATTGGCGATACCATTCAGTTTACATCTACCAACCCCTACAGAATCCAGATTTCAGGACGTACCAAAAACTTTATCAATGCTTTTGGCGAAGAGGTAATCGTTGACAATGCTGAAAAGGCTCTCGATGCTGCTTGCAAGGCTACAGGAGCCGTTATTAGTGAGTATACTGCTGCGCCCGTTTTCCTGGAAGATAACGACTCGGCTTCCCACGAATACCTCATAGAGTTCGAAAAGGAACCGGAAGATTTGGATAGATTTATCACTGTGCTCGACAAAAAACTACAGGATATAAATTCTGATTATGAGGCTAAGCGTACCGCTGACATACTGCTTAAAAAACCCAAGATAAAAGCCGTTCCCAAAGATACCTTCTTTAAATGGCTTAAGTCGAAGGGGAAAGTAGGCGGTCAGAATAAGGTGCCCCGTCTTTTTAACAACAGGAAGTATGTGGATGAGATTCTTGAATTTCTTGGCTAACAGCATCCCTCTTTGTCACAGGACTATTATACTTATACTTTTGAGCCTGGTTTTGCCATTGGGCACTGCCACGGGCCAACACTTTACCCTTGATCAGGAGTTTATCCATATCAGAGGGATGGCAGGCGTGGATGGACTTAACAATATTTATACAGTGCACAATGGTGTACTGGATAAGCATACCCCCGACGGACAGGTATTTACCTATAGTAACCGCCAGGCGGGTCCTGTAACAAAAGTGCATTTTGCCGATCCGCTCAATATCATGGTTTTTTTCCAGGACTTTGGACATGTTGTCTTTCTCGACAAGAACTTGTCTGAGAAAAATCTGATACAGGGAGGAATGCTTCATGATGCTGATTTGCCATCTGTTGTATGCTTTTCATTTAAAAACGGATTCTGGGCCTGGTTTCCTAATGCATTCCAGCTCTCACGATTCAATCTGCGAGGAGGCCTGGAGGTAGCAGGACAAGATTTAAGCCTTGAGTTTCCCTCTTTGGGACGAGTGAATTTTATGGTTGAGAAAGATGACCAGATTTTTCTTGCCGCAAATGGTTTGTGGATATTTGACCTGCATGCAAATTTTATTTTTCGCATTCCGCATATTCAAACACATCATTTTCAGGTTATAGGCAACAAAGTGTTTTATATGGGGGAGAATAAATTGTATAGCTACGATTTTTTTCTTAAACAGGAAAACGTATTTTTGTTGCCTGAAACGAAACCGGAGTCCTTTTTCGTAAAAGATAGTCAGACAATTTTTCTGCAAACCCGCACATCTTTAAAGAAATTTGTGGTTGACGGAAATCTCTATTGATTGCACCCTGTTAAAGTTTTTTAATCTTTTAAGCCATAGAATATGCACATAGCCATTGCCGGAAATATTGGTTCGGGTAAAACTACCCTTGCCGGATTGCTTTCTAAACACTACCATTGGGAAGCACATTACGAAGATGTAGAAACCAACCCCTATCTGAATAACTTCTATGAGGATATGCAGCGATGGTCATTTAACCTGCAGATTTACTTTCTCAACAGCCGGTTTCGCCAGATTGTTGATATCCGTAAAAGTGGGAAAACCGTAATCCAGGACAGAACCATTTACGAAGATGCCTACATCTTTGCTCCCAACCTCCATACCATGGGGCTGATGTCTTCACGTGATTTTGAAAACTATTCCAGCCTTTTTGAATTGATGAGTTCCTTTATAGAACCACCGGATTTGCTCATCTACCTCAAAGCTTCGGTACCTACCCTGGTAAGCCAGATTCAGAAAAGAGGCCGGGATTATGAAAATACCATCAGGCTGGATTACCTCAAAAGTTTGAACGAAAGGTACAACGAATGGATTAATAGCTACAAACATGGCAAATTGCTTGTTATTGATGTTGATAACAATAAGTTTTCAGAAAGACCCAATGATCTTGGTGAGGTCATTCAGAAAATTGATGCAGAAATCCATGGACTTTTTTAATAATCAGGTAATGCTACAACCAGGTAACTATCAGGCATGCAGTTTATAGGAATTATTCCGGCACGTTTTGCATCAACACGCTTTCCCGGCAAACCCCTTGTTGAGATAGAAGGAAAATCAATGATTCATCGGGTTTACGATCAGGCTGTGCTTGCTGGTTGCTTTTCATCGGTGGTGGTGGCCACAGACGATGAAAGGATTTTTGACCATGTGGAGAGATTTGGTAATGTGGTGTATACCAGCCCGAAACATCCCAGCGGAACAGACCGATGCTTTGAAGCCGCCCTGGGTTTGGAGAAAAAATGGAACATCAAGCCCAATGATGTTATTGTCAATATTCAGGGCGACGAACCCTTTATTCACCCTTCCCAAATCCGGGAGATATGCCAGTGCTTTCAGCATGAGGAAGTTAATATCGCTACTCTCATACGGAAAATAAACGATACAGAAGTGCTTTTCAATGAGAATGTGGTAAAGGTTGTTGTGGATAAGAATGGGAAAGCATTGTATTTTAGTCGGTCACCCATTCCGTTTTTCAGGGGGAAAGAAAAAGATGAGTGGGTTAGCAGTGCGGATTATTACAAGCATATTGGAATGTACGCTTATCGCTACAAGGTGCTTGGAGAAATTACACGGCTAAAAGGAGCTTTTCTTGAAAATACCGAATCCCTGGAACAGCTGCGTTGGTTAGAAAACGGAGTACAGATACATACCCGTATTACCGCATTAGAGTCGCACGCCGTTGATAATCCTGAAGACCTGAACCATTTTAAATGAGAATAGCTTTTTTTTGATTACTCCAAGAGCCCCGGGCCTTTGGATTTAGGGAAAATATAAGGATATTGAATTATTTTTGGATTGTTTTTTATAACTTCGCGTGAATATTTGCGTATAAACACTTAAAAATCTGACAGGTTGAATATAATTGTGTTCTTATTATTACCCTGTAATGACATTCAATTACTTTTAACCTCACATTTATTCTATCAATAAGTAGGACATTCTGGCATTCATAAAAAAACTCGAATTATGAAAATAGGTAAGTACATCAGCGAATTGTTGTTTGAAAATGATTTTGTAATTCTTCCTGATTTGGGAGAATTCTCCACAAAGTATATTCCTGCTAAGTTTATACCTGAGCTAAAGAAAGTTGAATCTCCTTCGAAAGTTATCACTTTCAATGAAAAGAATAAATCTGGTGGAGGTTTGCTGATTGAATACATTGCCAGGAAAGAGCAAATCGTAAGCCAGCAGGCCAGGGAGTTTGTTACCAATTTTGTGGATGAAATGAAAAATTCACTTAAATCGGGCAAGAAGGTTGAGCTGGACAGTATCGGTCTGTTTTCTATGGACCAAAGTGGTGTGATTATGTTTGAACCCGACAAGTCTGTTAACTATCTCAGCGATTCCATCGGGATGACCAGTGTAACAGAGCCTGCCAGGAAATCAGAAGACGAGGCTAAAACAGAGCTGGATAAGGTGCTCGAAGATGCCCGCAAGGAAACACCTCCGGTTAAAGTTGAAAAACCAGCAGAGCCAGAGAAACCCAAAACACCTGAAAGGCCGGAAGAGAAAAAAGAAACAAGCAAGCTTGTGCCTGCCAGTGAGCCTGTGTCTGGTCCTGTTGGACAGAAAGCTCCCGGCACACCCCTTAGGTCATTTCAGGAGCCTGTTAGTCAGAAATCATCAAGCTCCCAAAGAGAAACACCGGAAGAAAAGAAGTCAAGAAGCGGGGGGCTGCCTTCTGCCATGAAATGGGTCGCATTTACTGTTGTTCCTCTTTTAATCATTATCATTGTTCTTGCATTTAACTACGAATATCTGTTTGGCGAAAAGTCTGTTTTCAGAGCCAAAGAACCCGTAGTAACTGAAACGGCAAGACCAGAACCAGTGCAACCCGAAGCTGTTGCCGAACCTGAACCTGTTGCAGAAGAAGCCTTTGACCCCACCGTAGCACCTGCTGCCCCGGAAAGAGGACGACCAGTATATTATGTTATTGTGGGTAGTTTTGAAGAAGAGCACAGTGCTTTGATTCTTGCTGAAGAATTGCGTACGAAGGGTGCCCGCACCGCGAGTGTTTTCCCGGTCAACCGTCAGGGGTTTTACAGGGTTTCTTACGGATACTATTACGATCTGAGCGAAGCTGAACGAGTCCTTGAGCAGGCAAAGCAAATTCATCCCAGTGCATGGGTTCTGCATCGTTGATCTGATTTTTTTCATTTGAGTTTATACAAAAAGTGCCCAAAAACAAACATCGTAAGTTTACAGAAATAAATGCTTTTGCCAATGTTGTTCAACCGGGTTATCGCTATCCGGTAAGCGATTACCCGCTCAAAGGACAATGGGGGCAAAAGTTTTTTTACAACAATCAACCGATAATCCTGGAAGTAGGATGCGGAAAAGGTGAATATACAGTAGGTTTGGCTAAGGCTTTCCCGGGGTATAACTTCATTGGTATTGATATCAAGGGCAACCGTCTCTGGACCGGTGCAAAATATGCATTGGAGAAGGGGATGTCTAATGTTGGTTTCCTTCGAATTCAGGCCGAACATCTTGAATATTTTTTTGATACCAATGAAATTTCAGGTATTTGGGTAACGTTTCCTGACCCACAACTCAACAAGCCCAGGGTTAAGAAAAGACTGACTTCACCGGCATTTCTCAGCCGGTATCATACGATACTCAAGCCCGAAGGTTCTGTGTATCTGAAAACAGATAACGCCCTTTTTTATGAATATACCCTTGAGGTAATTAAACAATACAAACATGACCTGGTTGTGGCCACCCATGATCTCTACGGGGAGTCCAACCACATTGACACTGCTATTCTGGATATACAAACCTACTATGAAAACATTTTTCTCCAAAAAGGTGAGAAAATCTGTTTCACTCAGTTTCGTCTCCAAAACGGAAACTGATAAAAGTGTATCTTTAGTAAAGGTCCAACCCCTTTCGCTAAATACATCCTTTTATGGAAGAATCTTTCTTTATTAAGGTTTACGAAGTGGTACAACGTATACCCTTCGGAAAAGTAACCTCCTACGGCGCTATTGCAAGGTATCTGGGAAGTGCAGGTTCTTCCAGGATGGTGGGCTGGGCCATGAACCATTCTCATACCTTCGATCCGCAAATTCCTGCCCACAGAGTGGTGAACCGTAATGGAATGCTTACCGGAAAACATCACTTTGGTGACCCCGGAATCATGCAGCAGTTACTTGAAAATGAAGGAATACAGGTTGAAGATGATTGCATCCTTGATTTTCAAAAATACTTTTGGGATCCTTCATTGGAATTATAATCGATCAGTTTCCGTATTTTGGCATAAAGATGCTGTTATCAAGTCAACCTGGCAGGGAATGCTGACTTGTTTATTTTGTTACAACTCAAAAAAGTGTTATTTTTACCTGAATTTAATCTAAATAAGGATAATGGCCATAAGCACTGATAATGTTATGCTTGCACTTTCCAGGGTAATAGATCCTGATCTGAAAAAGGATCTTGTCAGCCTGGGAATGATACGAAATCTTCAAATCAAAGGGAAAAGGATATCATTTACCATTTATCTTACCACTCCGGCCTGTCCGTTTAAGGATAGCCTGAAAAAGGCGTGTATTCAAACCATAAAGGAAAATGTGGATGCCGGAGCAGAAACAGAGATTGCTTTCGAATCGCGCACTCTTTCCGGAAAAAAGGAGGATGCTGAAGAGTTATTGCCCGGTGTGAAAAATATTGTAGCCATAGCAAGTGGTAAAGGTGGGGTAGGTAAATCAACCGTAGCTGCCAATCTTGCTCTATCTCTTGCGGCTTCAGGAGCAAAAGTTGCACTTGTTGATGCAGATATTTATGGGCCATCTGTGCCTATAATGTTTGGTGCAGTTGATAAAGAGTTAACATCTGTGGAAGAAAATGGAAAGGTTAAGGTTATTCCCATGGAGAAGTACGGCATATCTCTTATGTCTATCGGATTCTTTGTAGATGCTTCCAAAGCACTTATATGGCGCGGCCCGATGGCATCAGGTGCCCTGAAGCAGCTTTTTACGGAAGTTAAATGGGGTGAGCTTGATTATATGTTTATAGATTTGCCTCCCGGTACAGGAGATATTCATTTATCACTGGTTCAAACGCTTAAACTCACCGGTGCCGTTATAGTTAGCACCCCTCAGGAGGTTGCCCTTGCCGATGCCCGAAAGGCTGTGGCAATGTTTGAAAACCCCAAGGTGGGTGTAAAAGTTTTGGGCATGGTAGAAAATATGGCCTGGTTTACACCGGCTGAATTGCCCGAAAACCGGTATTATCTTTTTGGAAACGGGGGGTGCAGGAAACTGGCAAATGAAATGAATATACCGTTTCTGGGTGAGATTCCTATTGTGCAGAGTGTTTGCCAGGCAGGTGATAATGGTGAGCCGGCAGTTCTTAATGAAAAAAATCCAGCTAAATCTTATTTTGATGATATTGCAGGTAAACTTGCAAGCCGAATTTCTGTTGTAAATGCAGGTGCCTTTACTACCGTGTTGAACCCATAATTTGCATAAAATAATAATCTGATATATTCACCCTAATTAAATTTTATTGTATGAATGATAATCAAAATCCCGAAATGATCAGAAGAGTGGAAGGCGTAATCGACCAGATCAGACCTTATTTGCAGGCTGATGGAGGAAACATTCGCTTTGTAGAACTTACTGATGACAATGTTGTTAATGTTGAATTGCTGGGTGCATGCGGTTCTTGCCCCATGAGTACCATGACACTTAAAGCCGGAGTAGAACAGGCCATGAAGAAAGCCATTCCTGAAATTAAATCAGTAGAGGCGATAAATATGAATGTAGATTAATAAAGCGAACTTCTGAAGGCAAAACTATTTCAGGGATATTCCCTTGAGGAGTTTTACTTTTGAACTATAAAAAAAACCAAAGGTCTGTTTTACCTTTGGTTTTTTTTGGCTTCTTGTCTGGGGATTGCAACGAATCTAAAAAAGTCTGTCACCTATTGGTGATTGCATGTTTGACAGGACATGACAAATCTAAAGTTTCCCCTAAAAGGTATTCCTTTCAATATGTACTTCTTTCCATCAATGGTTGGGATGGGTCAAAATTTGATTTTGTATCGTTAACCGCTCTGTCAATTATAGAAATTTCATCAATAAACCACCCCCGGAATCCGTTGTAAAGAGCATCACGTGTATCAAAGGAAAACTTTAACCGGATAGCTGTGCCTGCATAATGGCTCAGGTCAAAGGTTTCGTATTTCCATACCGGGGCCTGGTTAAAACCTCCTGATGTGTAAGGAATTGCCCTTCTTTCAGGTATAATCGGATCGATATAGGGGTTTAGTTTGCCCAACAACTTCGTTTCTCCATTGGAGTTGAGCACAGATATTTCCATCTTATCGTAACCGTATTGATTGGGATTGACACTTTCTATTTCAAACCACGACCAGAAATGAAGGCTGGCTTCGGTATGTCCCCAAAGATTGATTACGGGAGAAATCATCACTCCATTGTTGGGTGATACACTTGTACCCCCGCTTAGTTGAGTATCATTGGGGCTTTGGTCTCCCATGAAATTGCCAGCTTCAGCTTCGCCATACCATGCCATCCTGCTGCCTTTATAAGCATTGGGTATCCTGCCAGCTGAATAGTCATTGGGTGCCAGTTTAACATAGTCAGGGTAAGCTGAATTGTAGATTTCTGTATTTTGATGCACATGCCAGAACCCGGTATTGTTCCATCCAGTCATTTCTCCTTCAAAGCCTTCATAAAAAATGAGGTCAGAAGGCTCTTCCTCTTCCATAATGACATGCATCACAATCATCTCATTGTTAAGTATGTTGATATTTTGAAGGGTCTGAGGTTCGTATCTCTCGGCTATACATCTTACCTTGAATTCTTGTGTGCTTTGCAATGGGACTGCACCGATGAAGAACTGGCCGTTTTTGTTGGTTGTGACTGATGCAAAGTATCCGTTGGTTATTGAGTCCAGTTGCGCACTTATGGCAACATTGGCATTGGGAAGGGGAGTGCCATCTGTGTTGGTTACGATGCCGGTAATGCCCCCAATGGGATACTCCAGGTCTTTGGTGGCAGGAAGGAAGGCAACAAATGCTCCCTCTACAGTCAGTCCTATATTGTTGGAGAACATTTGCTTATAGTCCTCATGTTCAATATACATATCATATGTGCCAACGGGAATTTCCTTAAATACAAATTCTCCCTCTGCTCCAACGTTCGTTTGCCATTCACTGTTGCTCTGACCTGATTTTCCGGTGACAAGAATGGTAACAACTGCACCCTCGAGGCTGGCAAATGTAATGGCATCATAGGCTACGCCATGAATGTCGGTTTTTACAGGGGGTGTCTGATCTTTCTCACAGGCCGTGGAAAAAACAAGCATTGAAAGAAATATAATCAGAATACTCCTTAATCCACTCTTGGGGGTTTGTATCATCTTAGTGAATTTTAAGGTTGACGAATTGTGTTGGTGCATAAAATGGGGCAAACGGTCTAAGGGTTTAACTCAGTGAAGCAAAGATAAATATTTATGCAAAAAAAATGATTTAACCCTTTGCTACTGTTCAAAATATCTTTTGGTTTTCTTTTGATGCTATTTATAAGTTACCTGATAGTGAATGGTTTGTCTTCATGTGTTGATAGTCAGATAGATTAAATCTACCTTAACCCGTCTGAATAGCACTGTCTTAAGACATGTGCAATGTACGAAATAACCATAGTGCAAAATACCGTAAATACCCTGATTTAGAGTACACGTATATGTTTTAACCCAGATACCTGGCAACTATGGGCATTTTTCGGCCCATTCCGAATGCTTTCGAACTAACCCTTATCACCGGTGGTGTCTGATATCTCTTATATTCGCAAAAGTTTACCATTTTAAGAACCCGGTCCACAACTTCTTTGTCTAACCCCAGTTGGTATAACTCCCCGGGGCTTTTGCGCAATTCTATGTAATTAAAAAGGATAGGGTCTAATATATCGTATTCAGGAAGTGAGTCAGAGTCTTTTTGATCGGGCCGCAATTCGGCAGAAGGGGGCTTGGTAATGCTGTTGACAGGAATTCTCTCCTTATCTTTGTTTATGTATCTTGCCAGTCGAAATACATCTGTTTTGTAAACAT
Organism: Bacteroidota bacterium; assembly: GCA_007694165.1. Taxonomy (GTDB): domain Bacteria; phylum Bacteroidota; class Bacteroidia; order Bacteroidales; family UBA7960; genus SKVR01. The sequence continues at coordinate 8,609 of RECE01000158.1, read as the reverse complement.
CTCCCAATACAGACAAACCTCCGCACATGTCGCCATAAAGGGTTCCATAACCCACAGCTGCTTCGCTTTTGTTGGAAGTGTTTAACAAAACGTGCCCGAACTTATTGGAAAGAGCCATCAGATACACTGCCCTTGTGCGGGCCTGTATATTTTCTTCCGCCACATTAAACGGAAGATTTTCAAACCAGGGCTTTAAATGGGCTTCAAAGGTATCGGTGGTGTTTTTTATGGGGATTTTGTAAAAAGGACAACCCAGGTTTTCGGCCAGTTTTTGTGCATCTTCCACTGAATGGTCAGAGCTGAAAGCAGAAGGCATTAATACTCCCAAAACATTTTCTGCACCCAGTGCATCTGCTGCAATGGCCATAGTAACTGCAGAGTCGATACCTCCTGAAAGCCCCAGTATGGCTTGTTTAAAACCGATTTTGCCAAAATAATCTTTTATCCCCAAAATCAATGCCTGATAGATAACTTCTATCTTCCTTTTCTCATCTTCACCCTTTTCCGGAATCCTGCCTTTTTGGCTGATTATCTTATCCACCTGAAATATTTTGAAATCCTCTTCAAAATAACTCAACTCTTCAGTAATTTCTCCCTTCGGGTTGATTGCCATGCTTCCACCATCAAATACTATTTCTGTCTGAGCTCCCACCTGGTTTACATAAAACAATGGCAACCCGTATTTTCTGGCATTTTGTGTCAGCATCGTTTCTCTTTCGGTCCTGTGATCCCATGAAAAAGGGGAGGCTGCAATATTGATGATTATTTCTGCTCCCTGTTGCGCCAATTCTTCCATGGGGTTGCCGGTATAGAGGGGATTATCGTTCAGATTCCATAAATCTTCGCAGATACTGATAGCGATTCGTTTTCCTTTAAATTCTGTGACATGGAAGCTGGTGGCAGGTTCGAAATACCGGTATTCGTCAAAGATATCATAATTGGGGAGCAGCCCTTTGTGACAGATGTGCTTTACCTTCTGGTTTTCCAGGAAAAAAGCTGCATTAAACAGTGGCTTCCCTTTGCCTGAAAGATTGCGGTGTGGAGCCCCGACAATGGCAGCAACTGTATCGCAATAAGGCAGTATTTGCTCCAACGCCTTGTCACATTTATGGATGTAATCCGAAAACTCCAGGAAATCTCCTGACGGATATCCACATATGGAAAGCTCTGAAAAAACGACCAGGTCTGCTCCCTGTTGTTTGGCCCTTTTTATATTGTCGATAATTTTCCTTGTATTCTGTTCAAAGTTACCGATGTGATAATTCAGTTGTGCGAGGGCTATTTTAATCATATTATGGGTTGGCTTTTTGCTTTTGGTGTAAGCATGAAAGATGGATTGGCAAATGGAATCTGGCAGGGTTATTCAAACTCTTCTTCAAATTTCTGCTTAAAACGATCCATATCGCTGTCAATACCTTTGTAGGCGCGGCATTTTGGTTCATGTTCTGAAGCAAATTCCTGCTCCACTCTCTGATAAGTCAGCAGGGTTGAAGCTCTGAGGGTTCCCTGGTTTCTTACCACGTTCATATTGGTTGAGTATTGCTGCACATATTCGCAAGCTTTGCTTACATTCACATGATGATAGAAGTGAATGTCTACCAGCTTAATAAGGCTCTCAAGACGCATTTCAAGATGCTTTCTTGAGTCGGTTGATGCAGGGATGGTATTGATTACAATCGCATACTCCCTGGCTGCTTCTTCAAAGCTGCTGTTCTTAAAGTTTCTCTCCGCGGAGCTGAAACTCATTCTGGCTGCACGCAAGGCTCTGGAGTCCTGCGAATACAAATCAAGAGAGAGGCTTAGTGATAGCAGAATTGACAATGCAATTAGTTTTTTCATGGCTGGGAATTTTTTGTTAATCAAACAAAATTAGGTAATTTTCAGACTATTTCCTGCTCACTTTATTGTTTTTCTTCGATAGCAGTAAACAAGGCTTTGTATTCGGCAATAATAATACCTGATTTTTATTAACTAATCACAGGAAAACAAAATTATAGATTCCATCGGATTTACACGTGTGTTTAAATGTATTGTTGTACAGTGGTTTATAGGCAGAAGTTTCGGGTTTTTACCGGCCACAATTAATCCCATAAAAATTGGTTTTTGGTTAACGTTTTTTTATATATTTGTGAGGTCTGTAAAATTGAGTTATACCAGATCAAAAAACCTATTCACAAGATAATTGTCAGAAATTTCACTATCAAAAACCACATTTTATGACCAAAGCCTTCATAACTTTTTTTTTAGGTTTGTTTTCTTTGTTAATGTATGCTCAACAACAAGGAAACCCAACAGGGATCCCGGATTCTTATTACAGGAATTCGTTAACCGTTTTATTTGTTGACAATACTGGTACCAATCACTGGACAACCGTAAGGGAAAAAATTCCCCAAATGAAGTTTTCTGATAAGTTTGACAATCATAACCTCGAAAACTTATTTCTCAGACAAGATTTTCGGATTGAATCAGAAAGTACTTCAGAAACAGCCGTTACTTTCCACAATGAACTGATACGTGAAGATATTGCCCGCCGCGTGATTGCCAAATGGTATAACCGGCAGCAAGATGGAACCATGGATATGGAGCTGGTTCACCAAAGAGGCCGCTTTACTGCCACCGACGCTGATTTTTTCGTGGCTTCCTCCACCAGAAGAGGTGATGCCGCATTGCAGGATTTGGGAAACCGGCTGGTAAACAGAAGCTTTGTTTTGATACTCGACCTGCGGAATATTGTGTCTATGGATATTACCGGGAACGAGGAGCTCAGAGGCTGGAAAGCAGATGTGAAAGGATATCTTTACCAGATTGATTTCAATGATGACGTACGACTTGCTTTTTATGAAACCTGGATATACGAAGAGGATAGCCCGCAGGAGAAGGAGCGTAAGAGAAGCGCTTTTATGGAACTTGATATACCGTTGAATTATGTTGCCAATGCTCCGGCAACTCTTGCCAATACACAAACCCGGCGTTTTGGTACAAAATCTCAGGAGCAATTGCTGGTTGAAATGATCAATAGTTCACTTGAGGAGGTCATTTATAAGCTGGAACGGGAGGTTGATGAGTTTATGGTGGTGACACCGCTATATGGCAGAAGGCCTCCGAGAGCAAAAATTGGACTTAAGGAAGGTTTACGGACAGACACCCGGTTTTTTGTGTTCGAGCATGTGTATAATCAACGCACCAATTCTGTCCGAACCGTAAGAAGAGGAGTTATCAGGGCCGGAGCTCAATCTGATATTCATGATAACCGACACGAGGCCTATGGCGACATGGGTACATCAAAGTTCTATCAGGTGGCAGGAAGAAGGCTTCAGGAAGGATACACGCTAATGCAAAAAAATGATCTTGGCATGGAAATTTTATTGGGAGGCGCTTTTGGAGAAATTGGCGGAGGATATGCCCGGTTCGATTTAAGAACAGGCAGGCTGATCGGCGTGAAAGCTCTTTTTGTATATGTGGAAGGAGGCGTTGATGGAGGAGATTATGGAGTGCCACTCTATGGCGGCTTTGGAATTGAGAATTTCACCTTCCTGCGTTTTGGGGGTGGCATTGCCAAAGGATTTCATCCTACACGCAATACCGAATTCAGACCTTATGTGGGTATAGGATTAGAAAATGCTTCCAGTGATACTCATACGGAAGATTTGGAGCTTACAGCCTATTATTTTAAACTCGGGGCCAATATGGCATTTAATTTGTCGCATAATTTTCAATTTGTAGTAGGCCTGGGGTCCTATAGTTTTATCACAGAAGCAGAAGATGAGAATGAAACTGTCTATGGAGATTGGAGTGACGTTTTTCCCGGACGTTCAGGCGCCTCTGTACTTGCCGGGGTTAAATTTATGTTTTAACAGGACTCCATGCTGACATTTCTGAATAGTCCGCCCAGCGGAACAAGACAAAAATCAATTAATAAACCTCAAAAAAATGTGTTATGAAAAATACCAGGTATTTAATGATGGCTTTTATCTTTTTGTTTGTGTTGTCTGAAACTGTTTTTTCTCAGACCAGGCACTCACGCAGAGATCGGAAAGCCCATTATAGCAGTAGTTACAACTATGAAGTTGAGATAACCGGCGTAGGGCAGGATGGCACCAAAACCATGAAAGTCTGGGGTTACGGAAAAAGGGTAGAAGATGCCGTAATTCAGGCCAAGATGAATGCAGTAGCCTCCGTTGTTTTCAGGGGAATTCCCGGTGGACATGGCGCAGCAGCAACTCCTGCCATACTCAGAGATCCCAACGCAGGAGATAAACATGCCGATTATTTCGACGATTTTTTTGCGCCCAACGGCAAGTATCTGCAATTTATCAATCTTACCACCGATGGTATGCCCAGTGGGCAGGACCGCCTGAGGATGAGCAAGCCCCGGCAGTACAAGGTCGCTATTTACGCGCAGGTGATGTATGACAACCTTCGCCGGCAACTGGAGGCCGACGGTATAGCCCGCCGACTGGATTCCGGCTTCTGATTTTGGATAGCACAATATAATTCTGTAATATAAAATATGTTTGTTTATGAAAAATTTAATTGTTACTCTTTGTATCACCTTATTAACGATAAGTGTTTTCGGCCAGGCACGCAGACCCACTATTATGGTAGTGCCAAGCGACCAGTATTGCATCAGTAAAGGTTATAAAATGGAATTTGAAACCATGGGCCGCAAACAAACCTTGCCCGATTATACTGCTGCCATGCAAAATGATGCGGATTTGCGTATGGTCATTACCAAAATGGGTGAAATTATGGCCGAGAGAGGATTTCCCCTGAAAGACCTGGAAATGGAAATGCGCAACCTGGAAAGGGAAGCCGCTGAAGCAAGTATGCTCACCTCCCGTTCTTCCGGGGCAGAGATGGCCGAAAGCCCAATCGATGCTCTCAAACGTACAGCCAAGGCAGATATTATACTTGATCTTAGCTTCGACATCAAGAGGCAGGGGCCGCACAGTTACATAACCTTCAACCTGAGAGGCCTTGATGCTTACACTTCTATGCAGGTTGCCGGAGCTGCCGGATCGGGTGCTCCTTCATCGGCAGCAACTCCCGAGTTGTTGCTCGAAGAAGCCGTGTTGAGCCATATGGATGGCTTCAATGCAGGTTTGATGAGGCATTTCGAAGATATGTTCGACCGTGGGCGCATTGTAAGTGTACAGGTACGCGTTTGGGAAGACTGGTTTGACGGTGACCTGGAAACCTATTTCACTCTCGACGGAGAGGAAAAAGAACTGCTTGAACACATCGAAGACTGGTTTTTTGACAATACTGTGCAGGGCAGGTTTACCCTGGCTGATGCTACCCAGAATATGATGAGGCTTGAGCAGGTACGAATACCAATGATGACAGTTGACAGCCGGGGAAGAGAAAGAGCTGTAGATACCCGAAGCTTTGTGAGTGATCTCAGACGACACCTGAACCAGAACCTGGGCCTGGATTCAAGAATATATTTGCGTGGACTGGGGGAAGCCTGGTTGATTGTGGGTGAAAGGTAAAAAGTTTTTAATGCTAAAAATATACATTATGAAGAATATAACCGGATTATTTTTGGTGCTGCTGATGGCTGGGAGCAGTTTGCTGTACAGTCAAAGCAACCTGGGTAGAACCGATGATTTGGGACGCCTGGCCATTGCTGCCTTGGTGCCTGATGAAGCAGGTTTGCCTGCAGGTGCTCAAAGAATGCTTCAGAATAAAATGATGCAGATTGCCACCCAGAATGGTCTGGGAGCTATGGAGGAAAGAGCGCAATTTGCGATGGTTCCTGTGATTTCCATTATTTCCCAGGATGTTACCCCTACTGCGCCTCCCCAAATGTCTATGACCATTGAGCTGAGTCTGTATATTGTAGATGCAGTAAGTCAGAATATTTTCAGCCAGACAAGCATGCAACTCAGAGGAGTGGGTAGAACAGAAGAAGCTGCTTATTCTCAGGCGCTGCGCAACCTGAATCCCAGGCAGGGGCAATTCAGAGGATTTGTAGAAGCGGGTAAAACCAGGATTGTAGAGTATTATAATTCTCAATGCGATGTTATAATTTCCGGTGCACAGGCACTGGCTGGGCAGCAGCAATATGAAGAGGCATTGTTTTTGTTGATGTCTGTGCCTGATGTTAGTCGCGAATGTTTTCATTTAAGTATGAATCTTACAGCTGATATATATACTGAGTATGCCAATCAAAAATGCCAGGTTTACCTGTCGGGCGCCAGAGCTGCATGGGCAGCCAAAGAGCTGGATAAAGTTTCTGAGAACCTTTCCATGATTACCCCCGATATGGAATGTTATGACCAGGCTCAGGAGCTTGTGGCTACTGTTACCCAAGCCGTTGAGGCAGAAGGTGCCAGTTCATGGGATTTCAAAATGAAAAAATATGACGATGATGTCTCCATGCAACGTTTAAAAGTGGAAGCCGGCAGAGATGTGGCCCGTTCATGGGCTTACTGGGGGGCAGCCAGGTATTTTGACTGGAGCTGGCTGTATAAAAACTAAATTATTAATTTTAATCACCATAATTATTCACTTTAAATACCATTATTATGAAAAAAACAGGACTTAACAAATTGGTGTTAGTAATGGCTGTTATGGCCACCGCATTGATGTTCAACGGTTGCCGAAGCAAAGATAAAGCACCCGATTACAGTGCTTTGGGTACTGAAGTAAGAACTCCCTGCTCCGATAACGAATTTCATTCTGACCTTACCTACTTCAGGGGAACCGGAATGGGAGAAGGTACCAACCTGGCTTCTGCAAGACGCAAAGCCAATCTTGATGCCAATGCAATGCTTGCTGCCAGTGTTAACAGAACCATCAAGTCTGTAACCGATAGGTACACCCAGGATATAACAGTGGGAGATGTCAACGAATTTAACGAGAAATTTGAAGATCTTACCCGTTCCGTTGTCAATCAAATGCTTAACAATGTTGCTGTTGTTTGCAATCAGACTTTCGAAAAAAACGGCAGATATTCGGTTTACACTGCTGTTGAAGTAAGCAAGGATGAATTGCTTAACAATGTGTCTACACGTATCAGCAGAGATGACAGGTTGCGCCTGGATTATGACAGGATGAAATTTGAGAAAATTTTTAATGAAGAAATGGAAAAACTTTCCAATGAACGCCCTTAAGGCTTTTGCCTGGATCCTGATTACCTTTCTAAACCTGATTTGGGTACTGTATTAATTACTGAACCCGTGCGGTTTTCATCTGTCAGTCCGGAAGTCATTTTTATTGAAAAGATTCAATACTAATGATTTCCGGATTTTCACCCATCAAATTTAAACACTATGAAGAAGCTGATACTGGTATTATTTCTACTTCCATTTTTTGCCTGCATGTCTCAGACAAGGGTAGTAGACCAAAGCGGAAGAAAACCTGGTTGGGTTAATGGTCTGGAAAAAGACTACATCATTGTTGTGGGTACAGGTGCTTCTGTTCAGGATGCCCAGAGAAATGCCCTCAACATGGTTCGCGAAAACATTGTTAATGCTGTTGCTCAGAATGTAAGAGCTACCTCTGAGCTAAGTACCGAAGAAGCCAATTTCAACAACAATATCTCTGTATATCTTGAGCGCTTTGCAACCACCATTTCCAGCGCTTCGGGGCCGGTACCCTATCTTCAGGGTATAACACTGTCCAAAGTGGATGAGTTTTACTGGGAGAAACTTCAGGACCGCAACACCCGGGCTGAAACCTATCACTATCATATCAAGTATCCTTTCCCCAATATTGAATTGCAAAAACTGGTAATGGACTTTCGTATCCGCGATCGTGAATTAACAGAACAGCTGGATAATATTCTTGCCAGTGTGGATGATATTTCGTCTATTGAAGATATTGAAAAAAACATCGGAGAGTTGCATATCCTGTCAGATTATTTTGTCGACGCACGCAGGGATAAAGCCCGTCTGGGTATTACACGGTACCGAAATCTTTATAACACCATTGAGCTGGTGGAGCAAGAAAGCAGTCCCGGCGAATTGAAGTATGCCGTTCGCTTTGGCAACAGATATGTAACAACATCACAGCGGCCGCAGGTTACCTCCGAATGTGCCCGCGTTACCGGCACTTCAAGCCAGGATTACAGCGTTGTTATTAAGTATGACTATATGAATTGTTATGAAGATCCGGAAAACCACTTATTGGTGAGGTATCGGTTTGGCAATAACAATGTCCAGAAGCGTTTTTATTTTGATACTACTACCGAGAAAGCTTCTGTATTTGTAAATGGGCCGATTCATTTTACTTCTGTTTCTCGCAACGAAAGCAGCATCGAATCCTCAAAAGTCAGTATTACCATTGTTTCAAGATATGACGCTCCTTTTACCATTGACAAGCTTGAGCTGGAATGGCCCGGCCATGCCCCTGTTATTATCAGTAATATAGGTCAGCGATTTGCCGGAAAAGGAAACCATAACCTCACACTGGAAATCAAACAACCTATTCAGGCAGAAATTGTATCTACTTTGGGAAGAAATGTAAGTTTGATGTCCGGACGTATTCACTATAAATCCGACCGAACCGGAGAAATGAAAACCTACCGAATGTTTAACCAGAATTATACTACCAACTGGTAAACTGCATGTCAGCCTCACTCCCGTTACCCTCCAGTCGCGGGA
>RECE01000166.1 GCA_007694165.1 Bacteroidota bacterium | reverse complement strand
GGCTTCCCAACCCATCGCGATGGCTTTTTCCCTGGATAAGGGCACCGGCATAGAGTATCTCACGATCAGGACTATACATGGCAATCTGCTGCGGATTGGCTGCAAGGGTAAACGGCTGCGACTGGCAGGAATAGGTTACGTCCTCAAGCAGGGTGATACTGCCATCTTCATTTATCACTTCTACATCCAGAACTACATCTTCTAAAGGTTCCGGCTCACCCTGCGGTGTGGGGGGCTGCGGTTCTCCTGATGGTGAGAACTGATTCCAGGATGGTAATTCCTGCAGATATTTGGTTACATCTTCTGTATTGCCGGGGGGATCAACTTCTTCTTTTTTCTCGCAGCTGCCGAATAAAAATAGCACTGCACATGTAATGGCAAACCTGGTTAAGTAGGAAAACATTTTTCTTTGTTTCATAATCGATGGTTTATAAGTGAGTTAAATATTTAGTTTATTTTCAGGAGATTTTCAAGCTGCTTTGTGTGTTTGCTTATCTGAGATATTTTTGACCAACAAGCCTTCCGTTTGGTCACATTCTTTTTGCCAATGCCTGATATTAAATGTTAGTTTAAATTTACTATCAGACAAAGGAAATAGCTAATTACAGAGGTGGACAAAGGGTGGACATGGCGAATAATCATCGCCTCATGGCAGACTTATCTATGCTAAGCGAAGCTTCTGCCATGAATTATGGCAAGATAAAATACGGTGGACCGTTTTTTAAATTCACAGAATAACAGCGAAGTGAATCTATTTTTGGAAAGATGTTTTCAAAGATTTACTTTTGAAAGTGCATAACTACTATTGAATAAACCAAATTTTTTATCCCCATGAGTATATTTTTTTGTGAAGATTGCAACCATACTTTCGAAGATAACCAGGGTCTGAAGAAAGAATACAAGGATTACATTTACGGCCCCTGCTGGAAATACATTGCCTATTGTCCAGAGTGCAAACAGGAATGCTCAGAGAAACGCACACCCAAACCAGGTAAAGCCAAAAGTGATTTATCCATGGAATGCGGTAGTGGTGGTTGCCAGGGTTCGGCATGCAGCAGGTTTTAGAAGTCTTTTAACTGTATTAACCCTGCTCTCTATGCCCCACCCTCCTATTCCAATTTCCCGGGTCACCGGTATCATCCTTGCCGGTGGCAAAAGCAGCCGTTTTGGAAGCAACAAAGCTCTGTTTGAATACCAGGGAAAGAAGCTGGTTGAGTATTCCATTGAAATCCTGCATCCTCTTTGTGGGCAACTATTGCTCAGCACCAATCAACCTGAAATATTTGCATTTACAGGTTTACAAACCGTAAGTGATGTATATCCTGATTGCGGCCCCGTGGGTGGCATACACGCATGCCTGCAACAATCCACAACAGAACATAACCTGGTTACCGGCTGCGACCTCCCCTGGCTCGACACACGGCTCTTTGAGTACATTTTAGGGTGCAGTCCCAGCTACCAGGTGGTAATGCCCATGCACAAGGGTTTTAAGGAAACCATGGCCAGCTACTATCACCAAAGCTGCGCTGAAACACTGGAAAAAGCCCTGCAGGAAAAACACTACAAAATATTTGATGCCATTGCTCCGCTGAAAACTTTTTATCCCGAAATAGATGAGCAGGACTTTTATTCGGAGAAATTGTTTGCCAATGTCAATTACAGAGAAGATATAGGCTGAGGCTAAGCGATAGCTTAGTCCCGCGACCGGAGGGAAGCGGGATTGAGGTCAAGACTGAGCGGAGCGGGATCTCGCAAGTGAAATTATATGGGATAGAGGATGAGATAGGTTTTCCTGCCAGATAGTATATTCAACAATCTATATTCCAACAATCCAACAATCTAACAATCCGACAATCTAATAATCCCAAGAATCCATAAACCCATATGAAAATCTACCACAAAAAACAATTATCAGAGAAATGGATGAAAGCTGCAGTAGTGGGTAGCTTATGGGCTACGGTAGAGATTGTATTGGGAAGCTTGCTGCACAATCTGAAGCTGCCCATGGCTGGCTCCATTTTGTCTTTTATAACGGTTTACCTGGTGATTTCCTTTTTTCAGATCTGGAAAATCAATGGGTTGATTTGGCGGGCAGGATTGATTTGCGCCCTGATGAAGTCGATTTCACCCAGTGCCATTATCCTGGGGCCTATGATAGGAATTTTATCCCAGGCCATTATCCTGGATATGATAATCCGGCTGACAGGGAAGAATCTGTTTTCCTACTTACTGGGCGGCGCGCTCGCAGTATTCAGCGCGTTGGCACAGAAAGCCATCACCTTGCTGGTTTTGTACGGATGGGATTTTGTTTTGCTGCTGGAAAATATGTATTTCTTTGCTGCGCGCCAATTGAAAATAGAACAGTTGCCTCCCACCTGGCTGCTGGCATTTCTCAGCCTGATATATCTTTTCAGTGGTGCATTGGCAGGTTGGATGGGGTATACAACAGGTAAAAACTTTCTTCAACTCCAGTCGGGTGCTGCCATCCACCCATCCATTAAGCCTCATGGGCAAAGCGACCTGTTTAAACATACCCGAAAAAACAACCATTCGGTGTTTCTGCTTTTCATCAGCTTTGCCATCCTTATTGGCGGGATGTTTATTATCAGCCGTGCAGATATCAGGATATCCGCCTTGTGGGTAATTGCAGTTCTGGTAGCTGGATATCTGCGCTACCCGAACAATATGCGGTATTTGAAAAAACCTGCCCTGTGGATACAATTGGGAGTCATCGTACTATTATCGGCCGTTTTTAAAAACGGGTTTGAGCACCTGTTCAGCATGGAAGGGTTTGCCATTGGATTAACCATGAGCCTGAGGGCATTGCTGCTGCTTACCTGCTTTGCTGCCATCAGTGCAGAGCTGAAAAACCCGGTAGTCAAAAACCTGCTATACAACAAAGGCTTTCAGAATCTCTACCAATCGGTAGAGCTGGCCTTTTCTGCCCTGCCCGGCATTATGGAAGAGTTTTACGGTCGATCTCAAAGCATCAAAGCTTTTCGCAGACTTACCTTCACCATGCTCAACCGCTCACAAACTTTACTGGATTCTTTCAGGGCAGCAGAAACGAACCGCAAACCTGTTTTTATCCTTACCGGGAGGATTAACCAGGGAAAAACAACCCTTACATGGCAAATTGCCACGAAATTGATTTCTGAGGGATATCACATAAGAGGGTTCATTACCAAAGGAAATACCAATGATAATTACCGAAATGCCTATAGTATAAAGAATTTGCAGACCGCAGAAGAAGAGAAGTTATGTTCCACTGAACCGGACAAAACAAAGCCCAATTTTGGCAGGTTTTATTTTGAAAAAAGGGGAATGGAAAAAGGCAACAGAATTATTGTTGAAAGCATTTCAATACCTACAGATCTACTGATCATTGATGAGCTGGGTCCCATGGAAATGAATAATGAGTGCTGGGCATCTGCAATTGAAAAGATAGTGGAGAAAAATGTTTGTGCACAGTTTTGGGTAATCAGAAAACGATTGGTAAAACCATTTATGCGCAAATGGAATGTGGGCAACATTATCCTATTTGACCTGGAGCAAGATACCCTGGATCAAATTGTTGAGACCATAAAAACACAATTGAAAAATGGGTAATAAGTATGGGAGAAAGAGAGTTACTCAATATTCACCCCGGCAGCAGCTTCGTTAATATTCAGCAGTGAATCCCCTACTTTTTCGCAGGAGGAAATCATTTTATTATAATAGAATCCACTCTTTACATGAGCCCCACCTTTTTCCAAATCATCAATAACCTCAATACTCACATTATCACGAAACTCGTTGATTCTTTTCTCTGTAACATAAGCCTTATTAATATTGGTTCTGGCAAAAACTTCACCTCTCTCCACATTGAGCATCATTATATCGAATGCATCATTTACCAGGGCAAACATTTTATCCAAAGCTTCTCTCTGCTTGGGTGTAAAATACGCTTTCTCTCCTTTTTTCTTATCCAGAAGGGTTGCCATTTTAAAACAGATATCACCGATTTTTTCTATTTCACTACACACAATCCGCATCCGTCTTAGTTGCTCTGAAGCATTGGTACTCAATTGTTTTCGGGATACTTTTATAAGAAATGTTGTTATCTCCACTTCTACCCTATCCGTTATTTCCTCATACTTACTTACACGTGCCAAGAGCTTGGAAAACTTTTTCTTGTCAGTTTGGTATATCATTTCAGGAATAAAATTAAACATCCGCTGACCCAAATCACAATACCGCAAGGTTTCTCTTTTAGCCTGTAATACAGACAATTCCGACATGTGCAAAAATCCTCCTCCGAAATATTCCAGCTGATGCCGTTCGTCGGTTTTCCCTTTTGAAGGAATCAATTTCTCTACACTGTATACAATGGTTTTGATAAAACCGATTAGTAGCAATGTATTGGTAATATTAAAAGCAGTGTGAAAAATAGAGAGCCCGATAGGAACCATGGTAGGATTGTCAAATGGAGAATCCAGCCCAATATCAACCATATATCCTTCAATACCATTGATAACATAGTTAAATGCCACCAGCATCCACAGCACACCAAAGATATTAAACAAAGTATGGGCCATGGCAGTTCTTTTGGCATGTACATTACCCACAAGGGCCGCAAGATTGGCTGTAATGGTTGTACCTATATTTTCGCCAAGTACAATGGCTGCACCATGCTCAAAGCCTATCCAGCCGTTGTTGCACATTACCAGTGTCAGGGCCATGGTAGCACTGGAGGATTGCAGCACAATGGTAAGCAGTGTGCCAATACCCAGGAAAATCAAAACACTGCCAAAACCATAATCTGTCAGATTTTGCAGTGCTTCAAACATTTGTGGATTCTCACCGAGATCGGGAATTGAGCTTTGCAGCAGCCCCAGGCCCAGAAAAAGAAGAGCAAAGCCTAACAGGGTTTCTCCCAGGGAGGTAAGACGGTCTCTGGAAAAATACAGCATCGGAAAAGCAATGCCGATTATGGGAAGTGAAATAGCTGAAATGTTGAGTTTAAACCCCAGAAATGAAATAAGCCATGCTGTGGTGGTAGTGCCAATATTGGCTCCCATGATAACCCCCACTGATTGAACCAGGTTGAGCAAACCGGCATTTACAAAACTAACCACCATTACTGTTGATGCCGATGAGGACTGAACAAGGGTAGTAATCAAAAATCCGGTAATAACACCAAAAAACCTGTTGGATGTCATCGCACTCAAAATAGACCGCATTTTATCACCGGCAAGCTTCTGAATGCCTTCGCTCATCACCTTCATTCCAAAAAGGAATAAGCTCAGTGCCCCAAAAATAGTGAGAAATTGAAAAAAACTAAAACTCATTGGGTGTACTATTTATAATTAACAACCGCAAAATCAATTGACAACGCAGTTTGGGTTCAAAACAGGTAATCTTCAAAATTCATCAAGCCTGCCTCTGCTTCCGGTAATGACAAAAAAACAGGTTGCAAAATTAGCAAAAGAAAAGAGAAATCCGGGAGTATTGATAAATATTATAGCCTTTAATAAGTATCGCTAACATCTTTATTAATGCCTGAAAACAAAAGCACAAAAGAAACTCCGGTGCTTTGGGTATCAAGGGAAAGAGACATTATGATATTGGTATAAAAAAAACCTGTAGCCTCTTAACACCCTTTAAAATCCATTACGCAAATAAAAATCTCTGTGAGATTTGAGCACATTTATCGAATGTAAGAGTACATTCTTGGTTTCTGTCAACAAATTAAACATTACCAGACTGTTGCGTGTGCCAATTTTCTCAGCCTTGATTAGTTTGATTTGCAAAAGTTTGATTTTTTCAATTTTATCCAGCAACGCATTGTTCTTTTCTATCACCCTGGGCATGCCCTTGAAATCATTCCTTTCAATAGCATCCAGTATCAACCGGAACAATTCTTTCATATCCTTGCTCAATTCCACCAGTTCTTTGGTTTGCTCAGGGATAGTGGTAGCGTGGTTATTTTCAACATGCTCGAAAAGGGGTTCAATGATAAAGGTAAGACAGTGCGAAATTTCTCTTAAATAATCCAATACCTGCACATAATGGTGACCTGTATCCACATAGTCACTCTCAAGTTTCTTCAGGGTTAAATATACATCTTTCTTTAATCCTTTGGTATACTTATTCAACTCCATAATTCTCTTATTTGCTTTTTTGAGTTTCTTACGTTCTTCTTTCGTGAAAGCAATAATTATGGAAGGATGGACATCATTTACAATCTCCAGGGTATTTTTGATATTGAGTTTACATTCAGCTACTACGCTCTCATCATCCCAGTCACGTGTAAGCTTGGCTTCTTCTTTTTTCTTGGCCTCACTTCTGCCTTTATGAATAAAAGTGGTTCGAATAACAAAACCAAATGCAATAAGGATGGCGATAATTGCGGCAATTAGTCCTCCCCAGCTGATAAACAAAGCAAATAAGAAGGCTACCGTGAAAGCAGTAAAGGCAGTAAAAAACCAGCCACCAATTACCGTAATTACACCTGTAATACGATACACCGCGCTTTCTCTGCCCCAGGCCCGATCAGAAAAAGACGAGCCCATGGCTACCATAAAAGTAACATAGGTGGTGGACAGAGGTAATTTCAAAGAAGTAGCTAATGCAATCAAAATACTAGCCACAAACATATTTACAGAAGCCCTTACCTGGTCAAAATGTGAATCATCCTTTCTCATCTTTTTTCTTCGATTGGAAAGGCTTTCATCAAAACGGTTATCTAAAAACCTGAAAAAACTTTTGGGCAAAATTTTCCGCAATGCGTTACCAAAATCAATAGCTTTCCTTACCAGTGTGCGGGCAAATAACGAAGAGGAGAATCGTTCATAACCTTCCTGCTGTCGGGCAAGATCTACTTCGGTTTGGGTTACCGATCGCGCTTTTTTAGAAAAGAAAAGCGCAAGAATCATGATAATTCCGGCTGCAAGCAAAAAGTAAGTGGGGGTTTTAACTGGCTCAAGCAAGGATTCCATGGTGTAAGCGGTAGGATCCAAAGCAGGGTCATTCACAAATAACAAATACGACTCATATCCGGCCAACGGTACCCCGATAAAATTCACCAGGTCATTGCCGGCAAATGCCATAGCAATGGAAAAGGTACCAATCAGAACAATAATCCTGAGGATATTAACTTTGAAAAAAGAAATTAACACCTGCGAAATAATGGTAACCCCAATAAAACAGGATGATAACAATAAAAAGGTATTATCAGTTATCCACTGCACATTTTGTGGGGTCATAAAGGAGGAACCACTGGCACCTTTTACCAAAATAAAATAAATAATAGACGTGATGGCTATACTTCCCCATACTGCACCAAAATAAGGGAGGTTTCGCTCAAAATTAAAGGTAAATAATAGCCTGGACAAAAACTGTACGATAGCTCCTACAGTAAAAGCAAAAACCACTGATAATAAAATACCGGAGATAATAGTAAGGGCCCGGGCCGAGTTGATATAATTTCCTAAATCCTGAATACTCTCTGAGGAAACATAAATTTTGAAAAGGGACACTGCCACTGCGGCGCCCAACAATTCAAAGATGATGGAAACAGTGGTGGATGTGGGCAATCCAAAGGTGTTAAAGGTATCCAGCAGTATGATATCTGTAATCATTACAGCCAGAAACAGGATCATTATCTCATTGAAATAAAACTGATCCGGAAAAAATACTCCGCTTCGGGCAACTTCCATCATTCCGCTTGAGAATGTAGTACCCACCAGAACACCCGCTCCGGCAATTGCCAATATTACTTTATAAGGAGCCACCTTTGCTCCAATTGCCGAATTCAAAAAGTTAACGGCATCATTTCCTACGCCCACCACCAAGTCGGAAATGGCTAATATAAAGAGAGCGATAACAAAAAACAGGTAAATGTTGTCCATCTATTTTAAAGTTTAAATTGCATGGCAAAAATAAAACTTTACAATGCCGATTGGCCTGATTCAATGTTAAGTTTAGGTTAAGGGAGGATTAAGTAATTGTGAAATTAAAAGTACACAAAACTTCTCATACAAAAGAAGAAAAAAAAGCTTACAGTTTTACGACTTTGCCAGAGAACTTAGCCCCGCCAGTCAATTCAACCTGCATCAGATAAATGCCTGAGGGAAGCATGTCAAGCTCCAACTCAAAGAATGCATTTCCTGCCGTCTTGTAAAAACTTTGTTCAAAGGCCAGCAAACCTGTCAAAGCATAAAAACGAACCTTTATTTCTCCGGGAATATCATTTTGAATTTCAAGTTTCAACCTGTCTTTAACGGGATTCTGAAAGGAAACAGACAAATCAAAGTCACCCGGGATATCAGGAGTGGATAAGGGTGTAGTAACAACCATATCCATCATTACAGGCAAATGATCCGACATGTTGTACAAGGCAGAAATTATTTCCTGCGGCTGGCTGTAATTGGGAGGACTTATCAAGGATTGATTATATCTAATTCCGTCCTGGCCGATGGTGGTATAACTATCCTCTACATAATGAAAACCATCCAGACCCTGCATGATTGAGTTTGATGCCAGGATAAAGTCGTATCGGTCATCCAGTCCACCGGTAACAAAACATGGGTGGCTCCCTGTACGCGGACTCTGGGTATGATAGGGTGCCATATCAGGATTGTGTCCCCATACCCCACTGACATCAATAGGGTCATAAAACCTGATATCAGGATTGGAGTGTGCAACCATTCGCTGGTAGGCCTGTTCAAAGGATGATTTCATGTTAAAATCACCCATAAAGAGGATATTGCCCGAGTAATTATTATTGTGAAGATAAGCCATTACATTGTTGACCATGGCGGTACGGGTTTGCTGATCAGAAGCACTCTGGCCGGCTTTTAGGTGTGCAACAATACAAGTCAGAAACGTTGTATCTCCGGTTACTGCAAGGTCTTCAGTTTTATAATACAAGGTGTACAAATTTATGTCTCTGAGCGTGCTGCTGGGAACAGTCTCATTATACAAACCAAATTTCCTTGAATCATAATACAATGCATTGGCAAACCAGCTATTGGTAGAGTTGGTGTAGGTAGCATGTTCAAAATAATCTACACCATCAACATTTAGTGCATTGTCTCTTAAACGGGTCACATTGTGTGCTCCCCTGCCCATCTCGTTTACGGCAAAGATATCGGGTTGAAACTGCCCGAGGATTGTTCTCAGGTACTGATCTTTCTGGTCTGTATTGTTGTTTTCGGGTGTACAAAAGTCAGTGTAATAACCATAAAACAAAAGGTTATATTGCATCACCCGGATGGTATCCTGTGCTGCAACATGAAAATTAGCAAAAAAGAAAAGAAATAAGGTAAACCGGAAGTAATATTTGCTCATTAAATGTTAATTGTGTAAATATTTAAAATTATTCAGGAAAGCAAAAGTATAAAATATCATCTACGTACTGCCGAAAAGGAAACCAGGTATGCTATAATTAACTGTAATTGTGAGTACCTGCAATGCAAAAGGGAGACCCAAAAGAGTCTCCCTTTATACATTTTACCCATTGCGGGATATAAGCAGGTTTATTTGCTGAAATATTTGAAGTCTTTACCCAGGTATCTTGCTGTGTCACCAAGAATTTCTTCAATACGAAGCAATTGATTGTACTTGGCGATCCTGTCAGAGCGGCTTGCCGATCCTGTTTTAATCTGACCAGTACCCAAAGCTACAGCGAGATCGGCGATAGTTGAATCTTCAGTTTCACCTGAGCGGTGACTCATTACAGAAGTGTATGAATTTTCTTTGGCCAAACTAACAGCATTCATGGTTTCTGTCAATGTACCAATCTGGTTTACTTTTACAAGAATAGAGTTGGCAACATTGGTATCAATACCTTTTTGCAAACGCGTGGTATTGGTAACAAACAAGTCATCGCCTACCAGCTGAATCTTGTTACCCAGTTTTTTGGTCATCAATCCCCAGCCATCCCAGTCGTCTTCACTCATACCGTCTTCAATGGAGATAATAGGATATTTTTTCACCCATTCTGCCCAATAATCAACCATTTGTGCAGGAGTAAGTTTATCACCGGTAGATTTGTGAAGATGGTAAACATTTTCTTCCGGTAGATAGTATTCTGCTGAGGCAGGGTCAAGTGCAATGAAAATATCTTCACCTGGCTTGTATCCGGCATTCTCTATGGCCTGAAGGATAACAGTGATGGCTTCTTCGTTGGACTTAAGGTTAGGAGCAAATCCACCTTCATCGCCTACATTGGTTGAATACCCTTGTTTTTTCAAAACAGCTTTGAGATGATGGAATACTTCAGTACCCATTTTCAAAGCGTGGCTGAATGATGAAGCACCCACGGGCATAACCATAAACTCCTGGAAGTCGATGCTGTTATCAGCATGAGAACCCCCGTTAAGAATGTTCATCATAGGGATAGGAAGCAAGTTGGCATTGGCACCACCTACATAGCGAAACAGATATTGGTTGGTTTCATGTGCAGCTGCATGAGCTACTGCAAGTGAAACGCCTAAAATTGCGTTGGCACCCAGGTTGGCTTTATTGGGAGTGCCGTCAATTTGCAGCATGGTTTTATCAATGAGGTTCTGGTCAGTAACAAACAAACCTTTAAGCTCATTATTCAATACATTGTTAACATTGTTAACCGCTTTAAGAACACCTTTTCCAAGATAATTCGCTTTGTCATTGTCTCTCAGCTCAACAGCCTCATGAATTCCGGTTGACGCTCCTGAAGGAACGGCTGCGCGGCCCATGAGTCCGTTTTCTGTTACCACATCTACCTCAATGGTTGGATTGCCTCTTGAATCCAGAATTTGTCTTGCATGAATATTTAAAATAGCGCTCATAATAAAAAATTTTAATTAAAAATTGATCCTTAAATTCCAATATACAAATTTATCTAAACAAAATAAATTATTCAAATCAAAAAACAAAAAAGAGGATAAAGTTCTTCACTTCATCCTCTTTTTTCGTTGTTGCCTGGTTGGCTTTCAGGTAATTTAAAAGTTCAAACCAGGCCTTGAAATCTGATAGTTATCAGTACAACATTTTTAAAGGATACAGGTTCAAAACCTGATTATTCATCCTTTTTCTTGTTGTCATCTTCTTTCTCCTCTTTTGGCGCTTCAGGGGTTTCAGCAGTTTCTTCAGCCGGAGCTTCTGCTTTAACCTCTTCAATTACTTCCGCCTCAGGCTGCTCAGCCGTGGTATCTTCAACTGCGGGCTCTACTTCTGCTACAGGAGTAACAGCAGGTTTTTCCGCGGTTGTGTCAGAAGATTTCTTTCCACGACGGCTTCTGCGAGTCTTTTTGGTATCATCCTCAGCCGTTTTCAGCATATTGGTGTTGTAATCAACCAGTTCGATAAAGCACATTTCAGCGGCATCGCCTTTTCTGAAACCAGTTTTAAGGATTCGGGTATAACCACCAGGTCTGTCGGCTATCTTTTGAGATACCTCTCTGAACAATTCGCTTACCGCTTGTTTGTCTTGCAGGTATGAAAAAACTGTCCTGCGTGAGTGGGTAGAATCTTCTTTTGATTTGGTAATCAAAGGCTCTACGTATACCCTTAAAGCTTTAGCTTTGGCAAGGGTAGTGAAAATTCTTTTATTCATAATAAGGGAAGAAGCCATATTGGACAACATCGCTTTCCTGTGCGGAGATTTTCTTCCCAGGTGATTTATTTTCTTTCTGTGTCTCATTTCAATTAGTCCTTATCTAATTTGTATTTTGAAAGATTCATGCCAAAACTAAGGTTTTTGGACTTAATAAGTTCCTCAAGTTCAGTCAGAGATTTTTTTCCGAAATTTCTGAATTTGAGAAGATCATGCTTGTTGAGTGATACAAGATCAGCCAGTGTTTCCACATCAGCAGCTTTGAGGCAGTTGAGGGCCCTGACACTAAGGTCAAGGTCAACCAATTTGGTTTTAAGCAACTGGCGCATGTGCAGTGAAGTCTCATCAAACTCTTCGCTGGTAGCTTTTTCTTCAGCATCCAGGGTTATCTTTTCATCAGAGAAAAGCATAAAATGGAAAATGAGAATTTTTGCTGCCTCTTTCAGAGCTTCTTTGGGAGAAATAGAGCCATCGGTAAGGATTTCAACTACAAGCTTTTCATAGTCAGTTTTTTGTTCAACACGATAGTTTTCAACAAAAAACTTCACATTTTTCACCGGTGTGAAAATAGAATCAATTGCAATTTGCCCGATAATCGGGTTTAAAGGTTTGTTTTCTTCAGCTGGCACATACCCTCTTCCTTTTTCAATGATCAACTCAATATTGAGATTTACAGAAGGTTCCATATTACAGATAACCTCTTCTGTATTGATTACTTGAAAATTAGAAAGCGAGTTATTCAAATCACCGGCTTTAAAAACATCCTGTCCCGATATGTTGATGGTTACTTTTTCACTATCCTCTTCTTCAACTTTTTGTCTGAACCGGACTTTCTTCAGGTTGAGCACTATTTCAGTCACATCTTCTACAATACCTTTGATGGGCGAGAACTCATGTTCAACACCATCTATCCGAATGGATGTAACGGCAAAACCTTCAAGAGAAGAGAGCAGGATGCGTCTGAGTGAATTACCAATGGTAATTCCATAACCCGGTTCAAGGGGTCTGAATTCAAATTTTCCAAAGCTCCCATCAGACTCGAGCATTATGACTTTATCCGGTTTTTGAAAAGCTAATATTGCCATTTATCAGTGGGTTTTATTTTTACGATAACTCAATTCAATTGTTTATTACTTAGAGTACAACTCAACGATGAGCTGTTCTTTGATATTTTCAGGAATAAGGTCCCTCTCGGGCATATTCAGAAATTTGCCTTCCATTTTTTGGTCGTTCCATTCCAGCCAGCCAAAAGTGTTGGCTCTACCACTGAGTGATTCTGTGATAGCTTCAAGGCTTTTGGATTTTTCTCTTACACCAACAACATCACCAGGACGCAGTGTGTAGGAGGGTATATTCACCACTTCACCATTGACTGTAATATGTCTGTGTCCTACATACTGACGTGCAGCTCTTCTGGTGGGTGCAATACCTAAGCGGAAAACAACATTATCTAATCTTGCTTCAAGTAATTGCAGCAAAATCTCACCGGTAATACCTTTTTTGCTGGTAGCTTTTTTAAACAGGTTAGAGAATTGTTTCTCAAGGATGCCATATGTATATTTGGCTTTCTGTTTTTCCTGAAGCTGAATACCGTATTCCGATTGTTTTTTCCTTCTTTTGTTAGCTCCGTGCATCCCCGGAGGATACTTTTTCTTTTCAAATGCTTTATCGGCACCAAAAATCGCGTCACCAAATTTACGCGCAATTTTAGTCTGTGGTCCTCTATATCTTGCCATATTCTTATTATAATACTATTAAAAAAATCGTGTTTGATTAGAATTAAACTCTTCTTCTTTTGGGCGGTCTGCAACCATTGTGGGGCAATGGAGTCACATCCATGATTTCAATCACCTCAATACCGGCAGAATGCAAAGTTCTGATTGCAGATTCTCTACCGGATCCGGGTCCTTTCACAAACACTTTTACTTTACGTAAACCAGCGTCATAAGCAGATTTAGCAGCATCTGTAGCGGCCATTTGTCCTGCATACGGAGTATTCTTCTTGGAACCTCTAAAGCCCATTTTCCCTGCCGAAGACCAGGAGATTACCTGCCCGGTATTGTTGGTGAGGGAAATAATAATATTATTAAAAGAAGCAAAGATGTGGGCCTGGCCTACAGCCTCTACTTTTACTACACGTTTCTTGGTACTACGTGCTCCTTTGGTTGATTTTGCCATAATTTTTATAAAAAATTTCTCTGATCAAGCAACCTATCCTTTGATAAGTGGCTTCAGTTACAACAATTATTTTACTTGGTAGCTTTCTTTTTGTTGGCCACAGTTTTCTTTTTCCCCTTACGGGTACGGGCATTATTCTTGGTCTTCTGACCTCTGAGGGGCAACCCGATTCTGTGACGTATACCTCTGTAACATCCAATGTCCATAAGGCGCTTAATGTTCATCTGAACTTCAGAACGCAAGCCACCTTCTACCTTGTAGTTATCATTGATGATATTACGAATACTGGTAATCTGGTCATCATCCCAATCCTGTACTTTAATATTTACATCAACACCGGCTTCTTCCAGAACTTTCTGGGCTGTGCTTTGACCAATACCGAAAATGTAGGTAAGGGCAATTTCACCTCTTTTATTCTTGGGTATGTCAATTCCTGCAATACGTGCCATATATTTCTACTATTAAAATTTTACCAAAATTATCCCTGGCGTTGTTTAAACTTAGGGTTTTTTTTATTGATTATATAAATCCTGCCCTTGCGACGTACAATCTTACATTCGGGGCTTCTTTTTTTTACAGATACTCTTACTTTCATTTGGCAGTTTTTTACTGTGTTCAGATTATACTAATTACTTGTATCTAAAAGTTATTCTTCCTTTTGATAAATCGTATGGCGACATCTCTATCTTTACCTTATCTCCGGGAAGAATTTTTATGTAGTGCATACGCATCTTTCCTGAGATATGGGCTATGATAACATGTCCATTCTCCAACTCAACGCGAAACATTGCGTTTCCCAATGATTCGATAACGGTACCGTCTTGTTGTATAGAGGCTTGTTTTGCCATACTTATTCAATAATTAATTTGTTGTTTATATTAGATTTGAGTGCTTCTATTATATACGAAAAAGATGACAATACATCGGCTTTTTCATTTCCGATCGCTATGGTATGTTCGTAGTGAGCCGAAGGTTCCCGATCTGATGTACGTATGGTCCAGCCATCCTTTTCCTGCACAACAAATCGTTTACCCAGATTGATCATGGGCTCAATAGCGATAACCAAGCCTTTTCTTAATGTCAACCCTTTGCCTTTCTTTCCGAAATTGGGTACTTCAGGAGCTTCATGAAGGTTGCGGCCCAATCCATGACCTACAAGTTCACGCACTACTGTGTATCCTGCATTTTCAGCATGATTTTGAATGGAAAAAGAGATATCTCCCAGTGTATTACCTTCTACCGCATGTTCAATACCAAGTAATAAACACTGGTAGGTAACATTTAACAGCCGCCTGACAGATTCATCTATTTCACCAATGGCAAAGGTATAGGCACAGTCGCCATAAAAGCCATTCTTTAAAACACCACAGTCAATAGAAACAATATCTCCCTCTTTTAATATCCTGTTTCCAGGAATACCATGAACGACCTGTTCATTGGGCGATATACATAAAGTTCCATTAAAACCATGATATCCTTTGAACCCGGGTTTTGCTCCATTATCAAGGATAAACTCTTCAGCGATTTTATCCAATTCTATGGTTTTTATCCCGGGTCGAATCACTTTGGCAACTTCACCTAAAGTTTTCGCAACAAGCAAAGAACTCTCCCGAATTAACTCTATTTCTTTCTCGGATTTATATTCTATCATTATAGGTTACATTAACCTGTCATTCCCATGGATGAACGTCCTTTAATTCTGCCAGATTTGGTCAAACCGTCGTAGTGACGCATGAGCAGGTGGCTTTCAATTTGTTGCAGGGTATCCAGTACAACCCCTACCATAATCAGCAGAGAGGTACCGCCAAAGAATTGTGCAAACTGACCGGTAACACCCA
This sequence comes from Bacteroidota bacterium, assembly GCA_007694165.1. GTDB lineage: Bacteria > Bacteroidota > Bacteroidia > Bacteroidales > UBA7960 > SKVR01. The sequence goes on along the minus strand of RECE01000166.1, from coordinate 7,118 downwards.
TCAGACTGACAATAGCCGGCATAACAGCAACAAAGGCAAGGAACATTGATCCAGGCAAAGTGATCTTTGACATTACATTATCAATAAACTCAGCCGTACGTTTACCCGGTTTTACTCCAGGTATAAACCCACCGTTTTTCTTCATATCCTCAGCCATTTGGTTGGGATTAACTGTAATAGCCGTGTAGAAATAGGTGAATAGAATAATCAGTGTAGCGAAGGTAAAGTTATACCAAAAGCCAATAAAGTTGGAGAATGTAGCTGCAAATCCACTCATTGCTTCTGAATCCGAAAATCCAGCAACAGTGATGGGGATAAACATGATAGCCTGGGCAAAAATAATGGGCATTACTCCGGCAGCATTCACTTTTAGGGGAATGTACTGTCTTACTCCACCATATTGCTTATTTCCAACAACACGCTTGGCAAACTGAACCGGTATTCGTCTTGTACCCTGCACAAGCAATATACAAAGAACAACAACGGCCATGAGCACCACAATTTCCACAAGGAAAATTACCAAACCACCTCCTGCTTCTTCCATTCTTGCTATAAACTCAGCAAACAATGCAAAGGGAAGGTTAGCAATGATACCTACCATAATGATAATGGAAATACCATTACCTATTCCTTTGTCTGTAATTTTCTCACCGAGCCACATAACAAACATGGTACCTGCGATAAGAATAACTACGGATGAAATAACAAAGAAGGTCATAGAAGCACCGGGATCACCATCAAAAGGTGTAATAGCCTCGCGGGGAAGCTGCGATGCCAGGTTAGCGATATAAGCAGGAGCCTGGGCACCTGTTATGATCACAGTAAGATAGCGTGTAATCTGGTTGATCTTTTTACGTCCACTTTCTCCCTCTTTCTGGAGTTTTTGAAAGTAAGGCACAGCAACACCCAAAAGCTGAATTACAATAGATGCACTAATATAGGGCATAATACCCAGTGCAAAAATTGAAGCATTTGAGAAGGCACCTCCGGAAAACATATTTAACAAACCAAGCAAACCATCTGATGTTTGAGCCTGAAGTGCATCCAGCATTTGAGGATCAACACCGGGAAGTACTACAAATGATCCCAGCCGGTAAATCAAAATGATTCCTAAAGTGTTCATTATTCGAATCCGTAGGTCTTCGATTCGATAGATATTTTGCAGTGTCTGGAAAAATCTTTTCATTACTTATATCTATAACGTGTTTGTTTTACCACCTTTGGACTCAATGGCTTTTATTGCTGTGGCGGAAAATTTGTGAGCCGTTACTTCAATGGTTGCATTCAGTTCTCCACGTCCAAGTATTTTGATCAGGTCTTTACGGGATGACAGACCATTCTCAGCCAATACTTCAGGAGTAATGACCTTCAGATCTTTTTTCTCGACCAGTTGTTGAATAACATCAAGGTTGATTCCGATATATTCTACTCTGAAACGATTTTTAAAACCAAACTTGGGCAACCTTCTGACAAGTGACATCTGGCCACCTTCAAAACCTGCTTTTCTGCTGTATCCTGAGCGGGATTTAGCCCCTTTGTGTCCTCTTGTAGAAGTACCACCTCTACCAGAACCCTGACCACGACCAATCCTTTTCTCAGTTTTTACTGAACCATTTGCTGGCTTAAGATTACTTAAATCCATTTTATATGCAAATTTAAAAATTATTACCTATTAAGATGATTATGCCTGCACTTCTTCTATACTCAGAAGATGTTTTACTTTGTCAATCATACCCAGTAACTGAGGAGAACCCTCAACCACAACTGGCCTGTTGAGCTTACGCAAACCCAGTGCATGAAGCGTTCTTTTCTGCTTCTCGGGACGCTTTATCGAACTCTTGATTTGGGCTATTTTGTATTTTTTCATGAGAAAACAATATTTTATTTTACATCCCTGTATTACCAAGGCAAGAAAAATATGATTTTTTTAAACATTGCAAACGGGTTACATTATAAAATAACCCGTTTACAATACCGGTTATGACTAGCCGTTGAATACTTTATCAACAGAAATGCCTCTTTGCTGAGCAACAGTAAAGGGGTCTCTGAGTTTGGTAAGTGCATCAATGGTGGCTTTTACAACACTATGCGGATTGGACGAACCCTGGGATTTGGCCAAAACGTCGGTTACACCAACACTCTCAAGCACAGCTCTCATGGCACCACCGGCAATAACACCAGTACCATGCGCGGCAGGACGAATCATAACGTTAGCTCCACTAAATTTTCCTTTTTGGAAATGAGGGATAGTACCTTTGTGTATAGGAACCTTGATAAGGTGTTTTTTTGCATCATCAATTCCTTTGCTGATGGCGGTAGTTACTTCCTTGGCTTTTCCAAGACCGTAACCTACAACACCATTTTCATTCCCGACTACAACAATAGCAGAGAAACTAAAGGTTCTACCACCTTTGGTAACTTTGGTGACACGCTGTATGCTAACCAACCTGTCTTTAAATTCTATCTCGCTGGATTTTACTTTTTTTACGTTTGCGTTTGTCATAGTCTTTAGAATTTTAAACCTCCTTCTCTGGCACCTTCTGCCAAAGATTTCACTCTACCGTGATACAAATATCCATTACGATCAAATACTATAGTCTCAATTCCGGCTTCCCTGGCTTTTTCAGCCAAAAGTTTTCCAACTTCTTTTGCCATTTCTGATTTCGGTACTTTTTTGTCTGCAAAAACCTTTTCACGACTGGAGGCAGAAACCAAAGTAGCACCTTTATTATCACTTATGAGTTGAGCATATATTTGTTTATTACTTCTGAACACCGAAAGCCTGGGCTTTTCGTCTGATCCAAAGACTCTTTTACGTACCCGGTACTTAATTTTTAGTCTTCTGTTTGTTTTACTATTTGTTGCCATCAATGAGATGATTTAATTAAGTTTTTAAAGATTATTTACCGGTAGCTGATTTACCTGCTTTTCTACGAAGTACTTCTCCCTGGAATTTGATACCTTTACCTTTGTATGGCTCAGGCTTACGCATAGATCTGATTTTGGCAGCAACCTGTCCTATAAGTTGCTTATCATGCGATTCCAGGATAATCAGCGGGTTTTTACCTCTTTCAGTCACAGTTTCCACTTTCACTTCCATGGGAAGCTCGATGAAAATGTTGTGAGAATATCCAAGGCCCAACTCGAGGAGTTGACCAGTATTGGATGCTTTGTAGCCAACGCCAACAAGTTCCTGAACGATTTTATAACCATCAGAAACTCCAATAACCATATTGTTGATCAAAGAACGATACAAACCATGGAGGGCTTTGTGCTTCTTTTGCTCAGTGGGGCGTTCTACAGTGAGTTCTCCGTCTTCAATTTTAACGGTAATATCACTTTTCAAATCTTGTGTTAATACTCCTTTGGGGCCCTTAACGGTAACTACATTTTTATCATTAACGCTAATGGTAACACCGGCCGGAATTTGTACAGGTAATTTTCCTATTCTTGACATAGTTTCTCTCCTTTTAGCTTACGTAACAAATTACTTCTCCGCCCACGCCATCTTTGCGGGCCTCTTTGTCGGTAATTAAACCTCTGGAAGTAGAAATTATGGCAATACCTAAACCGTTCATTACCCTGGGCAAGTTATCGTGACTGCAATACTTTCTTAAACCGGGTCTGCTGATTCTGCTGATAGTGTTGATAGCAGGAATCTTTGTAGAGGGATGATACTTAAGGGCGATTTTAATATTGCCTCCTTTTTTATCAACAGCCTCTTCAAATTTGTAATTTAGGATGTACCCTTTCTCAAAAAGGATTTTAGTGATCCCCTTTTTAAGATTAGATGCAGGAATTTCTACAATCCTGTGATTGGCCTTAACGGCATTCCTTATTCTTGTAAGGTAATCTGCAATTGGATCAGTTGTCATTTCTATTAAAAAATAAAGTTATAAATTTTACCAACTAGCTTTGGTAACACCAGGTATAAGCCCGTTACTAGCCATTTCCCTGAAGTTAATACGGGAAATACCAAACTGTCGCATGTATCCTTTGGGTCTACCAGTTAATTTACATCTATTGTGCAAACGAACAGGAGAAGCATTCTTAGGGAGTTTCTGAAGTCCTTCATAATCCCCGGCAGCTTTCAGTTCTGCACGTTTTTTTGCATACTTGGCCACGAGTTTTTCTCTTTTTCTCTCGCGGGCTTTCATTGATTCTTTTGCCATTATCGGAATATTTTATTTTTTGACATTTTTAAATGGAATTCCGAATTCACGCAGCAGTGCATACGCTTCTTTATCGGTATTTGCAGTGGTAACAAAAGTAATATCCATCCCTGTAATTTTATTGATTTTGTCAATATCGATTTCAGGAAAAATGATTTGTTCTGTTACTCCCAGGCTGAAATTTCCACGACCGTCGAAACCTTTTTCATTGATGCCTCTGAAGTCACGAATACGTGGCAACGATACAGAAATGAGCCTGTCAAGGAATTCGTACATTTTAGTACCACGCAAAGTTACCCTGACACCGATGGGCATACCGCGACGCAGTTTAAAGTTTGAGATGTCCTTTTTAGAGGTGGTAGAAACAGCTTTTTGACCAGAAATAAGTGCCATTTCTTCAATAGCAGTATCAATGACCTTTTTGTCGGTAATAGCCATACCTACACCCTGATTTAAACAAATCTTGGTAAGTTTGGGTACCTGCATTACGTTGCTGTAGCTGAATTCGGAAGTAAGAGCAGGAATGATTTCCTTTTCATACTTATCTTTAAGTCTTGGTATATAGCTCATTATTTGATTACCTCCCCTGACTTTTTAGAATAACGAACTGATTGGTTATCCTCGTTTAACTTTCTGCCTACTTTGGTGGCATTGCCTTTTGCGTCAACCAGCATTAGGTTGGAAATATGAATAGATGCTTCCTGCTTTACAATACCACCCTGGGTATTGGATGCGCTGGGTTTGGTGTGCTTTGAAATAATATTGAGGCCTTCAACAAGAGCTCTGCTATTCTTTCTGTCAATACTCAGCACCTTACCCTGCTGCCCTTTGGAGTTACCCGTTATGGCCTTTACAGTGTCACCTTTTTTGATATGTAATTTGGCTTGCATAATTTACTAATGTTTTTCGAATTAAAGAACTTCGGGTGCTAGTGATACGATCTTCATAAACTGCTTTTCGCGAAGCTCACGGGCAACAGGACCAAAAATACGTGTTCCTCTCATTTCTTCGTTGGCAGTTAAAAGTACAACTGCATTGTCGTCAAATTTGATGTACGACCCGTCAGCACGTCTGACATGCTTGCGGGTTCTGACAACAACAGCTTTTGAAACGGTACCCTTTTTTATGTTCCCGCTGGGGATAGCGTCTTTAACAGTAACAATGATTTTGTCGCCAATGCCGGCATAACGGCGTTTAGTACCACCTAACACCCTGATGCACAAAACCTCCTTGGCGCCACTGTTATCTGCAACTGATAGTCTGGATTCTTGTTGTATCATAATTACTTAGCTCTTTCAAGGATTTCAACTAATCTCCAACATTTATATTTACTCAAGGGCCTGGTTTCCATTATACGAACGGTATCGCCTATAGTGCACTCATTCTTTTCATCATGAGCCATAAATTTGGATGATTTCTTAACAAACTTCCCGTACTTGGGATGTTTTACTCGGCGCAAAACCTTAATAACAATGGATTTTTCCATTTTATTACTGGTCACTACACCGACTCTTTCTTTTCTGCTGGTTCTCGTTTCCATTTATCTAAACATTACTTTTTGATTCTTCAATGGCCCTGTTGTGGAGCTCTGTTTTTATCCTGGCAATGGTTTTCCTGTATAACTGAATCTTCATTGGATTTTCCAGGGGCGATACAGAATGGTTGAGCTTAAGCTTTTGAAGATGTTTCTTTTCTTCGTCAAACCTCTCTTTGAGCTCTCCGGTTGACATTTCTCGTATTACATTTGGCTTCATCTAATTAACGAATTTAGATCGTAAAAAAAGCAGTAAGCATTTATTTTATAATGCTTTAGAGGTCTTCTTTAAACAGAGGCCCTTTTCAGTGGGGCTTGTTTGCACCGATCCTCTCCAAAAAGGCTGCAAAGTTATAAAAATTATTTAAATTAAATTGACTATTCAAAAACAAAATCTCTTCTGACAACAAATTTTGTCAAAACAGGCAGTTTTTGAGAGCCTAACCGCATTGCTTCCTTGGCTGTTTCATGAGTAACACCATCGGATTCAAAAAGAATTCTACCGGGGCTCACCCTGGCAACGAAATACTCAGGTGCTCCTTTACCTTTACCCATCCTTACTTCAGCTGGCTTTTTGGTAACTGGCTTGTCGGGAAAAATTCGGATCCACAATTGACCTTCACGTTTCATACGACGGGTAATGGCCTGGCGGGCAGCTTCTATCTGACGGCTGGTAATCCAGCACTCATCTAAAGATTTAATTCCAAAGCTTCCAAAGGCTAGTTCAGCACCTCTTTTGGTGTTGCCTTTCATTTTGCCTTTCTGCTGCTTTCTGAATTTGGTTTTCTTTGGCTGTAACATTATTCAGTAAATTTTTTTAATAACAATAAATGATATCGGTTATTTCTTGTTGCGACGTCCACCACCCCCTCTGAATCTGTCTCTGCCACCGGCACCAGGGCCTGCACCTGTTTTGGGTTTGGTGTTGTCTTCGGTGAAAGGAGTGAGTTCTTTTTTACCGAAAATTTCTCCTTTACAAATCCACACTTTTACACCAATGCGACCATAGGTAGTATGAGCTTCTGCCGTAGCGTAATCGATATCCGCTCTTAGGGTATGCAATGGAATTCGTCCTTCCTTGTAAGTTTCAGTACGAGCCATTTCAGCTCCACCTAAACGACCGGAGACAGTGGCTTTGATACCTTCAGCTCCAAGGCGCATGGTTGCAGAAACAGCTGTCTTAACAGCACGTCTGAAAGAAATACGTCCTTCAATTTGTTTGGTAATGGTATTGGCAACCAATACAGCGTCCAGCTCGGGTCTTTTGATTTCAGAAATATTGATCTGAACTTCCTTTTGAGTAATTTTTCTCAATTCTTCCTTGAGCTTGTCTACTTCTTGTCCACCTTTACCGATAATGATGCCCGGACGGGCAGTATTGATGGTAACCGTGATAAGTTTGAGTGTTCTTT
>RECE01000067.1 GCA_007694165.1 Bacteroidota bacterium | reverse complement strand
CGAAGGCATTTTGAACGAAATTGTAAACGTCTGATATGAGCTCATTAAATCCCTACCCCACATATTACCCTGTTCGTTACGATTACGTTTCACAACTACCTGAAGGCTGGAAGTTGCTGCCCAATATTGCTATTTTTCAGGAAAGAATTGAAAGGGGCCATGAAGATGAGGAATTACTTTCTGTTACCATTGGCAGAGGTGTTATCAAACAGTCAGAATTGGATAAAAAGGACTCTTCAACTCTGGATAAAAGCAAATATCTTCTGGTACACCCCGGTGATTTGGTATATAGCATGCGTTTCCGGCAGGGGGCTTCAGGCTTTAGTGAGTATAAGGGAATAGTTAGTCCTGCTTGCACGGTTTTGAAACCTAAAAAAGGTACTGTAATAAATCCGAAGTTTTTTTATTACGTTTTCAGAACGGGGTTTTACAAGAATTATGTAGAAAGGTTTTCCTATGGCATCGCTGATGGACAAATACCATTGCGCTACCTTGACTTCAAACGCATGTACAGCATCGTCCCCCCACTCTCCACCCAAAACGCCATTGTGGCCTATCTCGACCGCAAAACACAGCAAATACAGGAGTTTATTCAGAAAAAGGAAAGGTTGATTGAGTTGTTGGAGAATAAGCGCAAGACTGAGATTTATAGACTAACCAGTAAAGGTGTTCATTCTAATGTTGAATTAAAAAAAACAGACATAGATTGGTTTGGCGAAATCCCTAAACATTGGGGTTTTAGCAAACTTAAATTTATTGCTGACCATGTATCAAGAGGTTCATCACCAGAATATGTTTCCGAGAAAGGTATACCAGTCATAAGTCAAGCTGTTTTTAGCTCTGGTTTTATTGATGAAGAAAAGTATAAATTTCAAAAAAAAGATAAAATAGAAAAATTTAAGGGCCAGTTATTTCCTGATGATATTCTTATCGCTTCCACCGGTGGTGGAGTTTTGGGAAAGTCTTATTTATTCCAGCTAAATGGCGAATATATTGCAGATGGTCATGTTACGATTATTCGGGACTCTAAAAAAAGGTTTTTCCCAGAATTTTTGTACTATATATTTTCAATTAATTTTCATTTAATTGAGGGGTTCTTAGGGCAAGGCTCAACAAATCAAACAGAACTACAGCGAGAATGGTTAAGGAATATGCGCTTCCCTATTCCTAATTTTGATGAACAAAAAGAAATAGTTAGTATTATCAAGCAGTTAAATAATGAAATTGACAAAGTAATTTCAAAATCACTAATCGAAATCGAAAAAGCCAAAGAATACCAGGAAAGTCTCATCACACAGGTAGTCATCGGCCAGCTTAAAGTGCCGGAATTGAAAAAAGAAGCATTAACCCTTTAAAATTATGGAATTTACCGATACATCCGAGAAAGGTTTCCAAAAGTATATCGTCAAACAGCTTGTGGAGCAAAACAAGTTTGTAGAAAGCACTCCCCATGATTTCGACAAGGAGTTTTGCATCAACCCTTCCCAGCTTTTTGAGTTTATCCAAACCACTCAGCCCGAAGCCTGGGAAATGATACAGCGCAGGGGCGAGCGGGCCTTCCTGGTGCGGCTGGATGAGAAGATACGTAAGCTGGGCATTATAGAGGTGTTGCGCAAAGGGGTAAAGCATTTTGATAAAACGGTGGATATGTTTTACCGTAAGCCTTCTTCGGTATATAACCTGAAAGACCTGAAAAAGTATAACGATAATATTTTTTCGGTAACTGAAGAACTGATATACAGCCCCGACCATGCCAACCGTTTGGATTTGACCGTTTTTCTTAACGGGCTGCCTATTATTACCTGCGAACTCAAAAACCCGCTTAGCGGGCAAACCGTGCACAAAGGCATACGCCAGTACCAGAACGACCGCGACCCAAAGGATAAAATCCTTTCCTTCGCCCGCTGCATGGTGCACTTTGCTGCCGACACCGAGCTGGTGTATATGACCACCGAACTGAAGGGCAAAAAGACGGGTTTTCTACCCTTCAACAAAGGGCTCAACGAAGGCCGGCCTGTAAGCCCCTTTGGTGCCGGAAACCCCGTAAATCCCAATGGACTTAAAACCCACTACCTGTGGGAAGAAATCCTGACCAAAGATTCCCTGGCCAATATCATTGACAAATATGCGCAAATATCGGAGGAGACAGACCAGGATACAGGCAAGGTAAGCCGTAAAATGATTTTCCCACGTTATCACCAGCTTACTGCGGTAAAACAAATTCTTCAGCATGCAAAACAAAATGGCATAGGCCAGAAATACCTGATTCAGCACTCAGCCGGCTCGGGCAAATCAAAGTCCATTGCATGGCTGGCGCACCAGCTGCATGGCCTTTACGATATCACGGGCGAAAACAATTTGTTCAATTCGGTCATCATCATTACCGACCGCATTGTGCTCGACAAGCAATTGAGCGAAGACATCAAACAGTTTTCTCCCAAACGGGGAATTGTAGAGCATATCACCGGCGAGGCGGGCAGCAAAACCAGTCAGTTGCGCGATGCCCTGGCCAACCGCAAAAAGGTGATAGTATGCACCATACAAACCTTCCCCCACCTGCTCGACGAAATGCAGGCTATGCCAGCTGCCAACTTTGCCATTATCATCGATGAGGCACACAGTGGGCAAAGCGGTCAAACATCGTCAAAAATGAACGCAGTGCTAGCCGGTAAAGAGGAGGATGAAGAGCAGGAAGAAAAAACCCTGGAAGACAAAATCAATGAAATGATTGAGAGCCGAAAGATGATTACCAACGGTTCTTACTTTGCCTTTACCGCCACACCCAAAAACAAAACTCTGGAAACCTTCGGGGTAAAATCCGCCGAAACCTACCGGGATGAAAACGGTGAGCTGAAACAGAAGTTCTATGCTTTTCATGTGTACAGCATGAAACAGGCCATTGAAGAAGAGTTTATCCTGGATGTTTTGAGAAACTATACCACCTACAACTCTTTTTACAAACTTATCAAAGCTGTTGAAAACAATCCGGAGTTCGACACAAAGCAAGCCCAGAAGAAGCTTCGGGCCTATGTGGAAGGGCATGAGTTTGCCATTGCAGAAAAGGCAAAAATCATGATTGACCATTATCACCGTGATGTAAAGCACCTTATCAATGGTGACGCCAAAGCCATGGTAGTTACCAAAGGCATTATCGCTGCCATTCAATACAAACAGGCTTTTGACAAATATCTGAAGGAAATCAAATCGCCTTACAAAGCCATCGTGGCGTTTTCCGGTTCAAAAACCTATAATGGGATTGAATATACCGAAACGGCTATGAACAACTTTACCACTTATAAAACCGATATTCCCCGCAATTTCAAAAAGAGTGAGTACCGGTTTCTGATTGTGGCCGATAAATACCAGACCGGTTTTGACGAACTCCTGCTGCACACCATGTATGTGGATAAAAAACTGACGGATGTGAAAGCCGTGCAGACATTGTCGCGCCTGAACAGGTCTTTGAAACCCTTTAAGAAAGACACTTTTGTGCTGGACTTTTACAATGATGCCGAAACCATTCAAAAGGCCTTTGCACCTTACTACACTGCAACCATCCTGAGCGAAGAGACCAACCCCAACAAGCTCAATGACCTGGTGGATGCCCTGGAGCAATTTGAGGTGTATAATGATTTTCAGATTGATACCTTCTTTGAGAAATACGTAACTGGAGAGGAACGCTTTAAACTTGACCCGATAATTGACAGTTCGGCTGATTTTTTCAAAAACGAACTAAGCAAAGACCAGCAAATAGACTTTAAGGTAAAGGCAAAATCCTTCCAGCGGGTGTACAGCTATCTGGCCAAAATCCTGGATTTTAACAACCCCGGCTGGGAAAAGCTGTTCTGGTATCTTAAGTTTCTGGTTCCCAAACTTTACATTGACCAGACTGATGATTTAACAGAAGGTATTCTGGAGTCTATTGATATGGAAAGCTATCGCCCATCCAAAGAAAGCACACAGGATATCGGCCTGGTGGCAGAACCGGGACAGGTTAGTCCCATTCCAGTGGAAGTAAAGGGAGGCGAAGGCGAGCCCGAGCTCGACACTCTGGAGAATATTCTCAATGCCTTCAACGAGCGCTTTGGCGATATTGAATGGTCAGACAAAGACAAGGTTCGCCAAATTCTGACCCGGCAACTGCCCGATGAAATGAAAGCCAGCAAGGAGATCATGGATGCCGTGCAATACTCCGACAGGCAGAATGCCCGCATCTCTTCCGACAAAAAACTGGAGGAACTCATGCAGCAATACCTGTTCAGCCAGACCGAAATCTTCAAAAAATTTACCACAGACCAGGATTTCCAGCGAAGGTATAAGGAGTTTATTTTTGATACACTGGTGCAGACGCAGAGAGGGGCACAAAGGGGGATGGGTATGTGAGGAAAAATTTAAAACAAAAGGAGGAAGTTTAAATAATTGTCTAAATAAAATAATATGAGACTGCAAAGCTGGTTTATTACCAACCCGGATGAATCACAACAAAAGGTATTAAATGTGAGTCCTGATGAAGATATGGAATAACCGGGGATAGCTCTTTAAGCCTTCTGAGCATCATATCCCGGTGCTTGCGTGTTGCTATGGTGATGGTGTTGTCTGACTTGATTTCCTTCTCCAGGAACTCTATAAATGAATCCCTGCTGCCATTAAAGCTAAACTCTTTGATGTCCTCACCGTCGAACTCTTCTTTGGTGTAACGCTTATCGGCATAGTAGTCCTCTAACTTGCGAACCATTTTGGTGATGATGCCGTTTAACTTGATGGCATTGTCGTTATTTACAATCCACTTCTTGTCATTCCACTGATCGGAGGTGACATATATCCCTGCGTGAAAGTAGCGCTTCACTCCATCTGCATAAAAATATATGTCCACAGCTCCCTTTCCCTGCTTATTTAGCTTCTTTCTCCGATTAAAAACAGGATGACCTTTGCCATTGCTGTTATTTTAAGACGTTCTTAATTAAAACCCGATATTTCCGACACAATCCGACAATCGTTTGTCGGTTTTTAAATCGCTATATTTTTCTCCCCAAAATTAAATTTTAACATTAGTAGAAAATAGGTAGAAATATTATGACTTATTTGTTCTCAAATGTACTAATAATAGCTTAATCTGTAACCCCTATAAATCAAGGGAAAGGTAAACAAAGACTTAGAAAGGCACAAAAAAACCCCCTTATTCATAGGGGGTTTTTGGGTGGAAGATGGGACTCGAACCCACGACCCTCAGAACCACAATCTGATGCTCTA
>RECE01000167.1 GCA_007694165.1 Bacteroidota bacterium | reverse complement strand
ACCGCTTCCTTCATCTGTTCATCAGATAAAACGGGAGTCATAATGAAAACGGTCTCGTATTGTCTTACCATTTGACTTTGATTTATAAAATATTAGTAAATAATGAATTGTGAAAAATAATTTCCGCATAAAAACGGAGTGCAAAGGTAAATAAAAAAAACAAAAGGACCTCAATGCTCTTCTAAAAATTTACAAGCTTGTAAATTATGTGCTATTCTATCCCGTCCGGCAACAAAATAAGTCATTAACTTTGAACCCTGTTTTGGTTTTATACTTAATATGATGCAGGAAGAAAAGAAACCCGAGATTCTGGACTGGATAGTGCTCCTGGCATTGATGCTGATTTGGGGCAGTTCCTTTATACTGATAAAGAAAGGTTTGCATACTTTTGATAATCTCCAGGTAGGGGCACTCAGGGTAAGCATTTCTTTTCTGGCCTTATTGCCTTTTGCGATTATGCGCCTGCATAAACTCAGGCTGAAAAACTTTCACTTTTTTCTTATTGCCGGATTAATGGGAAATGCCTTGCCTGCCTTCTTGTTTGCAAAAGCCCAAACCCAGCTCGATAGCCTTATGGCCGGGATTTTAAATTCGCTGGTACCCCTTTTTACTTTGATTCTTGGTGTGTGGTTTTTTGGACGAAAAACCCATTGGCTGAATGTGGCTGGCGTGATTACCGGCCTCCTGGGAGCAGCAGGGCTGCTTTGGGTGGCCGGAGGGGGAAGCCTTGAGTTAAATATTGTACCTGCTTCTTTTGTTATCATTGCCACCATCTGCTATGCAGTGCAAATGAACTTTATAAAGAACTACCTTACAGGCTATGAGCCTTTAACCATTGCTTCGCTCGCCTTTGTGTTTATTGGTCTGCCATCTATTTATTTCCTGAGCTTTCATACCGATTTTTATTACGTTATGACCCATGATCCCGAGAGCTGGGTCAGCCTCGGGTATATTGCCATGCTGTCAGTGCTGGGCACCGCCCTGGCTATTATTGCCAATTTCTGGCTCATCAAGCGTACATCTGCACTTTTTGCATCAAGTGTAACCTATCTTATGCCCATTGTTTCTATTGCATGGGGCATTATTGATGGTGAGTCTTTTCTGCCGGTTTTTCTTATCTGGATTGCGATTATTCTTTTTGGAGTGTACCTGGCCAACAGACCTCCTGACAAACTCAAAAGATTTTACAGATACGTAATCAGAAACTGATTTCGGTGATTGTATTCTTGCCTGTTTTACAGCCTTTCCGACGGTTTGCTAATACGTCAAAATCATGACTGGTTTCGACATGGCAAATATGACTGGTTTCGACAGGGTAAGAAGGCAAAAGGAACAGGGGAATAAAGTGGAATTATTTTGCAGGGGAGTTGTGAAGTAAATAATTTATTCTTACCTTTGCACCCCAATTTATAATGAATAATTAATTAAAACAAGCTGTAAACATGTACGCAATTGTAGAAATAGCAGGACAGCAATTCAAGGTTAAGAAAGACCAGAAGATTTATGTAAACCGTCTGGCTACAGAAGAAGGTGGCGAAGTAGAATTCGACCAGGTGCTTCTGAGAGCTGATGGCAACAAAATCGAGGTAGGCGCTCCTGTTGTCGATGGTGCCAAAGTAAAAGCCAAAGTGCTGGCCCACGTAAAAGCTGATAAAATATTGGTATTCAAAAAGAAAAGAAGAAAAGGATACCAGAAGATGAACGGCCACAGACAGCCGATGACTCAAATCCAAATTGAAGAATTCGTAGGATAACATTTTTTTGCTCATCCCAAAATAGTAAATTATTATGGCACATAAGAAAGGAGTCGGTAGCTCGCGCAACGGTAGAGAGTCGGAAAGCAAACGACTCGGCGTTAAACTTTTTGGCGGTCAAGTAGCCAAAGCCGGCAATATCATCGTAAGACAAAGAGGTACCAAACATAACCCCGGTAACAATGTAGGAATGGGTAAAGATCATACCTTGTTCGCACTGGTAGAAGGTACTGTAGTATTCAAGAAGAAATCTGAAGGAAAATCTTTTGTTTCTGTTGAGCCCGTTGCTGTGGCTTAATAAAGTAAAACAAAGATTTCTTTGTTGAAAAACAGAACCCGCTTAAGGCGGGTTTTTTAGTTTATACATTATTTTTGCAATCAAGACAACAATCCTTCTGTACCTTTGCAAGGATTAAAAATCAAGTTTATCTAATAAATATAGGTTATGCTACAGATCAATGTAATTCGGGAAGACAAGCAACAAGTTATAGCAGCACTCAAAATAAAGAACTTTGATGCAGAAAGTATAGTAGAACGCATACTGGAAGTCGATATGCAACGCCGTTCTACCCAAAAGAACCTCGACGATACCCTTGCCGAAAGCAAAGCAATGGCCAGGGAAATTGGAGATTTGTTCAAGTCCGGTCAGCAGGATAAAGCCAACGTGTTACGAGAAGAAACCGCAAAATCCAAAACCCTTACCAAAGAGCTTCAGGATAAACTTGCACAACTGGAAAGTGAGCAGGAAAGCCTGCTGGTGTTGTTGCCCAACCTACCGCATGAAAGTGTTCCGGCAGGAAAAACTCCTGAGGACAACGAGGTGGTAGAGCAGGAGGGAGAAATCCCAGTATTGGAAGCAGGAGGATTGCCTCATTGGGATTTGTGCTCCAAATATGATATCATTGATTTCGAACTGGGCACCAAAATTACCGGAGCAGGTTTTCCTGTTTACAAGGGCAAAGGTGCAAAACTGCAACGGGCACTCATCAGCTTTTTCCTGGATGAAGCCACCAACGCCGGCTATACCGAATACCAGGTCCCCCTGATGGTAAATGAAGCCTCAGCCTACGCAACCGGACAGCTACCCGATAAAGACGGGCAGATGTATCATATTGCTTTGGATAATTTATACATGATACCCACTGCAGAAGTACCTGTTACCAATCTTTTCAGAGACATTATACTTCAGGAGTCACAATTTCCTATCAAAAGCACTGCCTATTCTGCCTGTTTCAGAAGAGAAGCCGGTTCTTACGGGAAAGATGTAAGGGGACTTAACAGACTGCATCAGTTTGATAAAGTGGAAATCGTCCAGCTTACCCAACCTGAAAAAAGCTATGCTGCATTGGAGGAAATGCGTATCCATGTTACTGGCTTGCTGCGAAAGCTGGGTCTGCCTTTCAGAATTCTAAGACTCTGCGGAGGAGACGTAAGTTTTGCCAGCGCCCTTACATATGATATGGAAGTGTTTTCCGCAGCGCAAAAAAGATGGCTCGAAGTAAGTTCTGTTTCCAACTTTGAAACGTTTCAGTCAAACAGGATGAAACTCAGATACAAGGATAAGGAAGGTAAAACTACCCTTGCTCATACCCTCAACGGAAGTGCTCTTGCACTGCCCCGTATCCTTGCTGCTTTGATTGAAAACTATCAGTATGAAGGAGGTATTCGTATCCCTGAAGTTCTGGTACCGTATACCGGCTTTGACAATATTAGTTAAACTCATCGGGAAATAAAACATTGCCGTCTTACATTTCGTTCTTTCTCTTGTAATAAAACCAACGAAAGATGAATCATTTACCTGTTATATTGCTTTCTTTTTTCCTTTTTTCTTTATCCTTGCATGCACAGGAGAGTCAATCTTCAGATGAGCAGCTTGCCGCTCAGCTGATGAGTGAAGGCAATTATGAGAAAGCAGTAGTGTTGTATGAAGAGTTGTTTGAGAAGAATCAGGGGCCTGTTATTTACAACAATTACCTCCAATGTCTTATTGAACTGGAAGAATTTCGTGACGCCCAAAGGGTCGTCAGATCTCAGATCAGCAACAATCCCGGACGGATGCGGTTTGAAGTTGACCTGGGTTATGTTTTTACCCGGGCAGGTGACTCCCGCAGAGCCAGAAGACAACTGGAAGGGTTGATAAGTGACCTTCCCAACCATCCTCCTTCGGTTACCGATTTGGCCAACGCATTTTTGTTCAGAAATTTTACCGATTATGCCCTGCAGACCTATCTTAAAGGAAGAGAGATGCTGGGAGATGCCTATCCTTTTAATCTGCAACTGGCTTCTATTTATGAAAGAAAAGGTGATTATTCGCTGATGATGACAGAGTATGTTGAGCTTGTAATCCTTGATGAGTCTTATATGGAACAGGTACAGGGATTGTTGCAGGATGCAGTAAACGATGATCCGGATCTTGCCAAAAGCGATGCCTTGCGCAGGGTCTTACTGCAGGGAACTCAGCGACATCCTTCAAAAACACTTTATTCTGAGCTTCTTATCTGGCATTCGATACAGCAAAAGGATTTTGAACTGGCATACAGGCAGGCACGCGCCCTCGACCGAAGATTGGGGCAGGAGGGCAAACTTGTAATGGACATTGCCGGAATGAGCGCCTCCAACAATCAGTTCAATACTGCCCGACAAGCGTATGAGTATGTAATTGGCCTTGGCGATCTCAGCCCCCATTATCTTCAGGCCAGGGTGGGACTGCTCAACGTGAAATACAATCAGGCCACGGCAGGGTATGAAATCGATTATGACCTTTTGCAAGAGGTGGAGGCAGAATATGAGAAAGCTATAGAACAAATGGGGTTAAGACCCCAGACAGTTTCGCTGGTAAGAAACCTTGCCAATTTGAAGGCCTTTTATCTTAACAACACTACAGGAGCTTCTGAATTGTTGCGAAATATTATCGATATGACCAATGTATCCAACAGAATAAAAGGAGAATGCAGGGTGGAACTGGCCGATATTTTATTGCTTCAGGGCGATTTATGGGATGCGCATTTGCTTTATGCTCAGGTGGATAAATCTTTTCGAGATGATCCGCTGGCACATGAAGCCAGGTATAAAAATGCAAGACTCTCGTTTTATATGGGAGAGTTTAAGTGGGCAAAGGCACAGCTCGATGTGCTGAAAGCTGCTACTTCAAGGCTTATGGCCAATGATGCGATGGCGCTCTCTCTGCTTATCCAGGACAATCTTGAAACAGACGGAACTTCACAACCTCTGCGAATGTTTGCCAAGGCCGAGATGCATACCTTCATGAATAATTATGACCTTGCCCTGGCTGTTTTAGACTCTTTAGAGCAAAAATTTCCATCCCATCAAATCCTTGATGATGTGCTGATGTCTCGTGCAGATATTCTCATCAAAACCGGACAATATGAGAGTGCTGACCTGATGCTTGCTTCTGTTGTGGCAAACTATCCCGCTGGATTGCATGCTGCCGATGCACTTTTCAGGAGAGCCCGCTTGCAGGAGCAAATATTTGAAGACAGGGAGACAGCCATGGAGTTGTATACCGAAATTATGACAAAATACCCGGGAAGCCTCAGAAATGCTGATGCCCGAAACCGGTTCAGGTATCTGAGGGGAGACCTGTCAAGAGAAGAAATATTTTTTTACGGACTTTGAGAAGTGAATATAGTAAAACCTAAAAAACACCTCGGGCAGCACTTTTTGCGCGACGAAGCCATTGCCAGGCGAATAGTTGATAACCTCCATGGACATGGAGGTTATGATAGGGTCCTTGAAATCGGACCCGGCACAGGAGTGCTTTCCAAGTATCTTATTTCGGATGCCCGGTTTACCTGGTGGGGCATGGATGTTGATACTGACTCCATTGCCTACCTTCATAAGCACTACCCCGACTCAGGAAACAATATACTTGAACAGGATTTTTTACGAACAAATGTTCAGGAGCTCTTTAATGGAGAAAAGGTGGGCGTGATTGGAAATTTCCCCTACAATATTTCTTCGCAAATCCTTTTTAAGATTCTTGAGTACAGAAATCTTGTACCGGAAATGGTGGGCATGTTTCAGAAAGAGGTAGCCGTGCGCATAGTGTCAGGGCCAGACGGAAAGGTAAACGGGATTCTGAGCATTTTGTGCCAGGCCTTCTATGATGTGGAGTATCTCTTCCAGGTTGATGAGCATGTTTTTACCCCACCCCCAAAGGTTAAATCTGCTGTAATACGCTTCAAACGTAACAATACATTGCAGCTTGACTGCGATGAAAAGAAATTCTTCACAGTAGTGAAAACAGCATTTAACCAAAGGCGCAAAACCCTGCGAAACTCTTTAAAATCGATGCAGATTGACTGGGAATTGCCCAAAGTTGAGTCTCTGAAGGGCAAAAGAGCTGAAGAGCTTGAGGTCGCTGACTTCGTAGAAATTACCCTTGCTGCAAAGCAGTAATATCTTTTACTTTTTTTATATTCAATTCAATCTGTATTTTGTTACTTTTGTGCTAATTGCAGGTAATTTCCAGTGTATTTATGACCAAACTAAGGTTCTCAAGGATTTAATATATGGCAAACAGGAAGCTCAAAAATTTTGAATACGCAAATCATAGTGAGAAAGGCAGTTCTAAAAATCGAAACACCGATGAGTTGACTTACCTTGAAAGTATCAATGGAAGTGTTTTTCTGCTTTGTCAGGACAGTAGTGCGCATGAACTTGAAGTAAGCCCTGCAGCACTTGCTACCCAGCGGCTCAAGTATTACCTTGAAAATGAATTTGTTGAAAAGCCTTCTGCTGCTCTGCGCAATGCTTTGATTTATACCAATGGATTCATTTACGAGTATGGCAGAAAGAATCCGGAGTATTTAAATGCAACTGTGAATTGTGCCTGCATTTTGATTCGTGATAACAAGGTTTTTTACACTTCCCTTGGCGAACTATCGCTTTATTATTTCAATGGGAAACGTCCTGTGTTGATCTCTAAAGGGGATATTGGAGATTTTGAAGATTTACACGATGCTGAAGGTGACCCTCAAAACCCCGATACAGTGCCTCTGCTCGGCAAATACAAGGAAATTGACCCTGCTGTCAATAGAGAGCCTTTGGTTCCTGTTAACGAGGATATGCTCCTGATGTGCAGCAAAGGTTTTTACGAAAACGTTACAGAAAAGAGTATCCAAAAGATCCTCACCGATCCAATGCCTGTGCAAACCAAGGTTTACAGGTTTGTTGATATGGCCAGTATTGCTTCGGATGATGAAAATATCAGCCTTCAGCTGATTTCTTTTTATAACCTTGATCATGATGAACGAAAATTTGTTCCTCTTGCGGTAAAGAAAAGCAGGGTGATAAAAAAGAAAGCACCTGATAAGGAACATACACCACCAGACAGTGATAAAACTTCTGTATTGGATGAATATCGTGAAAGATTAAAAGATTCCCCCGTTCGCTATATCCTTGTTGGTATTGCAGTCTTGTTGATTGCTTACATGTTTTATGATTTGTTTATTCGTGATCCTATGCCTCCCGTGCGACGTTCTGTTGACCGTGCCGTGATATCGGAAGATGCTTCCGGCACTGATGTTCTTTCTCCTTCAGAAGAGGAGGTTGCTGAAGCTTCCAGTGCCCCGATACCCGATGATGCAGTTTACCTGGTGAAAAGCGGAGATACATGGAGCCGGATTTATACGCAGTATGGGGTTTGTTCATGGTTTATCAGAAATCACCCTTCCAATGAAGGCAAATTTGATAATGACGATAACCCGGTTGCAGGAACCCGGATTTATATCCCCCTTTTGTATTCGGCCAAAGCAGAGTATAATCCTGATTTCTACAGGGAGTTTAGCTTGCAGAAGACTGGTTCACGTTGTGAAAATGCCAATCAGGCATTTATCGATAAATTCGAATCCGAAAACTTGTAAACTCTGGTTAGTAGCGCTGTAATCTCATGCTTGCCAATGCCATATTTGTGGGGCTGTTCAATATGAAAATCAACGTTTTCCTCGTTGGGCGAATTCCGGGTATCATACTTGGCTTACAAACCTTCAGCTGAAACTTCTTCACTTTGCTTGCTCTTTACCACCCATTGCAAGGTAATCCTGCTTTTTTGTTCCAGCAGGATCTCTTTCCCTTCCAGAATTTCTTCAAGGTTCGCCTTTTCGTAGTGTCGTATGGTGATAAGTTCAACATGGGTGTTGTACTTTACATGGTAGATCTTTTTCAGGTTTTTGAGCAGGGGAAGGGTCTTGATTTTGTCCTCATCAAAACACACTGAGAAACTCAGAGCAGAATTTTGCATCAGGTTGATTTTAATGCCTGCCCTTGCGAATTCAGAAAAGATTCTCGAAAGATTTTGTTCGGCAATAAAACTGAAGTCCTTGGGAAATATGGAAAGCAATATCTGGTTGGATTTGAAAATGTAGGACGCATGACTGTTGTCATTAAGGAACTCTTTGTTGATGATGCTACCCTCCAGTCCGGGGTTATAAAACGATTTAACCTTCAGGGGGATATTTTTTTTCAGCAGTGGCTTGAGGGTTTTTGGGTGAATAACGGTTGCACCGTAATAGGCTAACTCGATGGCTTCCTGGTAAGAGATGTTTTTCAACAGAATGGTGTTGTTTAGTTTTTTGGGGTCTGCATTCAACAAGCCCGAAACATCTTTCCATATTACTACTTCTTCTGCACCAAGGGTGTAAGCAAAAATTGCTGCTGAGTAATCAGAGCCTTCACGTCCCAGTGTGGTAATAAAACCCTGGGTGGTGCCCCCTACAAAACCCTGTGTAATGGCTACCGGTTGAGGTTTCTGGTTGTGTTTGCTGAACCAGGCAAGAACTTTGGATTTGACGGCCTTTTCTGTTTTCAACCAGTCAACACCTGCATCGCGATAGTTTGAGTCGGTTATGATAAGGTCTCTGGCATTAAACCATCGGTTGAAAATATTTATCTGGGTTAGGTATTCTGAAACAATCTGGGTTGAGATGAATTCGCCGGTAGAAACTATTCTGTCATACTCGTAATTGTAATTTTTACCACGTGTTTCTCTGATATAGTAGTAAAGGTGGTAAAAAGTTCTTTCGATAATATCAAAAATGGTGTGATCTTTTCGTGTAAAAAGCTCAGCAGCAATGTTCAGATGAAAGGTTTTTATCTCCTCAAGAATAGATTTTGCAACCTCAAGTTCGCCACTGAAGTATGTACCGGTTAATTTTTCAAGCATATTGGTGGTTTTCCCCATTGCCGAAATAACAACAATCAAAGGACCATTATCGTGGTTGTTGATTATGGCCGCAACGTTTCTGACTGCATCGGCGTTTCTGACTGAGGCTCCACCAAATTTGTATACCTTCATATTTTTGTTGAGGGTTAATAATGACAGACGATTGGAAATTGCCGGCTTTGAAAAACCCAATGGTGATAGGGAAATCAATCATGCTGTCAGGTTTTTCCAAAGCTACAGCAAAGTTAACAAAAGCCATAGAACTAAAAAACCCCTGTTGAGAGAAACAACAGGGGTTAAGAGAGAGGGGTATATATGGGGGTTAATTGTCTTTGAGAGCCTCCATAAGTTTTTTACGCGTAAAGAATATACGACTTTTCACGGTTCCGATAGAAAGATTTAGTTTGTCAGCTATTTCTTTGTATTTGTATCCCGCATTGTACATCTCAAAAGGTTTGCGTTGGTCTTTATCAACTTTGGCAATCTCTTTCTGGATTTCCTTTACCCTGTAGGTGGAGTCGGGCAATCCCAGGCTGCTTTCTTTGGAAAGATTCAGGTAATAGAGATCATCAGTTTTATCTAATATGGTATTGTTTCTGATGCTTTGACGATAGTTGTTTATGAAAGTGTTTTTCATAATGGTAAATGTCCATGCCTTAAGGTTGGTGTCAGCGGTAAACTTGTCACGGTTTGTTAAGGCCTTAACAAAGGTTTCTTGAACAAGATCCTGAGCATCGTCATAGTTGGAAGTTAATGTGTATGCAAAGTATTTCAGGTTTTTCTGAAGTCCGAGTAGTTTGTGATTAAATTCCATTGCTGTCATATCTGTAGGTTTTAAAGTTTGCTGTTTAATTTATTTAATGTAAAGTTAAACAGAAAAAACCAAAAGTCAAGCAGTTTAGGTTATTTTAACAGAGCAGGTTTCTTAAATGTGTTATTTGGTGTGCAAAGAGCGATGGTTCGTGGAATATAATTGCGAATTGAAATGCTCTAATAACAGGGTCGTCCGCTTTTTTTTGTTTAATCTTTACTGTTATATAAATATACAAATAATTGGCTTTGCTAAAACACATGCTTAACGTATGTTTTGATAATTAATCAGAAAGATGAAAACAACAAAAGCCCCTGTGCAATTCAGGGGCTGATTTTGAGCAACTATATTGTGCGGAAATATTCTGCTACAAACGGTTGAGGTAGGACTTGAACTCTTCGGCGTCCTGGATAGGTTTAATGTTTTTGGGTAGGCTTTCTGTTAGTTGACCAACCTGGTATCCTGCGATAAAAATATCCTTATGGTCAAATCCTTCAGAAATCTTTCTCAGGTATTCGGGGATGTCTTTTGACTCAAAAGCTGCTACAAAATAGGTGATAATAAAATCTGCCCGACGTATTTTGATTACTTCAAGGATGTCTTTTAGGGGAACAGACTGGCCCAGGTATATAACCTTATGCCCGGCCTTTTTGATGATATAGGTGTAAAAGAGTAAGCCCATCTCATGAAGTTCATTTTCCGGCAAAAACAACAAAAAAGTTTTGGCATCAGGCCGTGAAGCATTATCCTGACCATCTATGGCAATGATGATTTTTTGTCTGATGAGGTTGGTGATAAAATGCTCCTGGGCAGGATTTATTGTGCCCACCTGCCATAAGATGCCTACTTTATTGAGAAATGTGTAGATAATATGTGTAATGGTTTTTTCAAATCCCATTTTTATAATGGCAGAGGAGAGAACTTTTTCAAATTTGTCTTCATCCAGTTCTATCATCGAAACTACCAGGTTATTGATATAACCGTCATAGTTTGATGATGCGTTGGAAATTTCAACAATTTTTTCGCACAAACGTTCCTTGCCCATCTTCACAATTTCGCTGATCTTAAAACCATGCTTGTTAAGGGTGCTGATATTGAGCAACTTTTTAAGATCTTCATCATTGTAAAACCTTATGTTGGTCTCCGTTCGTTCCGGATCAACCACATTGTAGCGCTTTTCCCATATCCGGATAGTATGGGCCTTAATTCCGGTAATCTTTTCAAGGTCGTTGATGGAGTAACGAATCATTTTAATTCATATTAGTTATAGTGGAGGTAATTAGGCTGTTTTTTTTAAAGATGGCAAGCGGGTAAAGCTTTAAGGAAAAACAATGGCGATAGTAAATAGTTCATAGATTGAATTAACACGTCAAAATTATGTATTTAATGAGCTTATCTTTTCCTAAAGGTACTTTCAATAATTTCGGTTATTACTGCCACATATTAGCACTTGCAATTTAACCGTGACAAAAACTACAACGTAAGTTTTTGTAAAATGTTTATTGTTTTTAAATAAAATGTTAAACAGGATGTCGTAGTTTTATTTTATGATACATCTGAGATTTCAATCAATCATTGCAGAAAAGCAACAATTTTATTCTGATTAAAATATACTTGCTGATTGATATAAATAGAACCATCAATTTTTTTAATTTTGCATCTTAATTATGTGTGCTAAGTTGTTTAAATGCTTTTTTACTGCTGTCCGGGAAACCTTTCAGAACTGGATTCGACGACAATAACCTTACCCTTAGCGACATAACTTATTGTTATTCTCAACGAAGTGAGGAACTGTAAGCCCGGCGAAGCCAATCTCAGTTCAAATACAATTGTCAATTTTATTATTACCGGTCACTATTGATACTTTTTAAATGCAGAAACTTGAGATAGCGCCTACCAGGACCACCCTCGGAATAAACTTTGACCCCAATGAGCATTTGCTTGAATTTTATGGAAATTCCTATCCTACCAATCCTGTTACTTTTTTTCAGCCCCTGATGAATTGGGTGGAGAAATATCTTTTGTTTTATCCCAGCGAAAAAACAAAGTTGTTATTCAGGATGGATTACTTTAATACCAGTTCTTCAACTTTTATATTTAAGATACTGGCGATGTTTGATGTTCATCATCAAAAATTCGGCAAAGTAGAACTAATCTTTGAATGTTCAGATAAAGATGATGATGTAATCGACTCGTGGAAAAGTTTATTGGAGGACCTGAACTTGCCCTGTAAAATTAAAATACAGGAATAATGACCCTTGCGGCAACAATAAATACATCCAATAAAAGGTTATTATTAAAAAAATGCTTAAGTAAATCAAATGCAGGTGCAAAAGAGGCAATTATTTGCTACATTTGGAGTAAAGAAATTATGTAAAACCCACAAGCTATGGAACAAAACACCCTGGAAGTCACAGAGCGGTCAGAAGTGTTTGAGTTTGCCAGTCTGAGAGATTTGGTAAACCAGGCACTTCACCAAAATTTTGGCGAAATACAATTGTCTAACGGTTTATCAACCGGATTCCGCGACCTGGACAATGTAATCAAAGGCTTAAAAAAAGGAGAACTAACAACCGTTGCCGTTAAGCCGGGTATGGGAAAAACCGCGCTCATGCTCTCATTTGCCAACAACCTTGCCATTAAGAATAATCATTCGGTGGCTATTTTCTCTTCAGAAAGGTCGAGCACCAAAATTACCAACAGACTTATTGAAAGTGAAACGGGCATGTCTCTTGATAAACTTATCAAAGGCAACATGCGCCCCAGCGAAAAAGATCACATGTATTCCCTGGTAAGCCAGATTGCAAAGGCAAGTATCTTCATGGACGACACCCAGCAACTTTCGGTTGAAGAGCTTTTCCAGAAAGCCAGGCAGCTTAAGATTTCTAATAACATTGAACTGATAATCGTTGATTATCTGGAGCTGCTCAGCACTGACCAGTTAGATCCTGAAAGCAGACAGGAAGAATTGAATAAAATTGTTTATACCCTCAAAGGAATTGCTAAAGAGCTGAATATTCCTGTTTTATTGTTTTCTCAAGTTCCCGGACATTACCCTTCCAATGTAGTGCAAAGACCCTCATTGAAAGATATTCCGGTTTTTTTATCCGAACTGTCAGATGTAGTATTGTTTTTGCATCGCACTGATTTGATTGTACGCCCCAACAGCACTGAAAACCACCCGACGGATTTGGTTGAAATTATCGTGGGAAAGTACAACGATCAGAAAAATGAAGACATCGTTCAACTGCGATACATTGAAAGTCACGCGAAATTTACAGACAAGTAGACCCGTTTACTTATAATCGTTCTAAATTAGTAAAAAAAGCCCGCTGATATTATTTTACAGCGGGCTTTTTTGTAATTTAGACCAAACTTTAATCCTTAATGTATGGCTATACTAAAAGAATCAGACGAAAGAAAAAATACGGTTATTGAGGTGGCTAAGCTTATGCTTTTAGCTGCACGCACCGCGCCCAAAGGCAAAGGTGCAGATAACCTTGAGATGGCAATTCTTACCGACAATGATATACGTTTGCTCGCAATGGAAATGCGCAAAATCGGCGAACAAAAAGAATACGATATCTTTATCCGGGATGCCGACAATGTGCTGGCAAATGCCGACGCTGTTGTTCTCATTGGAACAAGGATTAAAACCCTGGGGCTGAAAATTTGTGGTTTATGCGGTTTTGCAGATTGCGCAACCAAGGAAAAGCATCCGTTGGTCCCCTGTGTATACAATACCGGCGATTTGGGTATTGCTGTGGGATCTGCAGTGGCTGTTGCTTCACAACATTTTGTCGATAACCGTATCATGCATACCATTGGAATGGCAGCGCTTGATCTGGAAATTCTCAGCAAGGGTGTAAAGATTATCTGGGGAATCCCACTCAGTGCCACATCCAAAAACCCTTATTTTGACAGAAAAAAATAAACACAAGGGTAATACACTTACCCTGCATAATCTCCCTGCATAATCTTATTTGATTCCCAATAACTCCGGTAGTACCTGCCGGAGTTTTTTTTGCTGCTTGAACAATTAATTTGTCAATTTGTATGAGCTTTGAACCAATTGGTTGTAGTAAGTGTTGAATTTTTTAAGCAAGTTAATTATATCTGATTTAACAGAACGTATAATACTAAATAGGTTTGGTATGAAAAGAAACTCGAATGTTGTAACGCTGGGAGGAAAGCCGGTAACCCTTATGGGCAAATTGATAAAAAATGGCAGTCATGCCAAAAATTTTATTGCTACGGGTATTGATATGCAACCGGTAAAGTTAAGCGATTATCAGGGGAAGATCAGAATTATATCTTCTATGGGTTCGGTAGATACAGATGTGTGTGCCGAACAAACCAGGCGGTTTAATCTTGAGGCTGCAAAACTGGGTGATGTGCGTATTATTGCCATATCCTGTGATTTGCCTTTTGCTTTAAAACGATTTTGTGCTGCCGAAGGAATCGACAAAGTTATTACGGTGTCTGATCATAAAGAAACGGACTTTGGGATCAAATACGGATTGCTGGTTGAAGAATTTCGTACATTGGCCCGCAGCGTAATTATTATAGACCAGTATGATATGGTAAGATATATTGAGGTTGTACCTGAGATTGATGATCAACCTGATTATGATGCTGCACTGGAATATGTAAAGAAACTTTTGTAATCAACTTTTTTGCTGAAAGATTCAGAATTTTAAGCAAAAAAAACGGACTGATGATTTGTCAGTCCGTTTTTTTTTCGTGAAAAAAGAATTATTTCACTTCTTCAAAGTCAACATCAGTAACTTCTCCGTCATCATTCTTGCCGCCACCCTGATTTTCCTGGCCTTGTTCATCCTGTGGCTGTGCTTGCGCATCCTGCCCCTGGGTAGCGTTGTACATTTCTGCACTTGCTGTCTGCCATGCGGCATTAATGGCTGCCATAGCGGTGTCGATAGCTGCAATGTCCTTATTCTTATGCGCTGTTTTTAACTCTTCAAGCGCTTTCTCGATAGGCTCTTTCTTCTCGGCAGGAATTTTTTCTCCATACTCTTTGAGTTGTTTTTCTGTCTGGAAGATCATGCTGTCGGCAGCATTGAGTTTTTCTGTTTCTTCTTTGATTTTTTTGTCGGTCTCTGCATTGGCCTCAGCTTCTTGCTTCATCTTCTGAATTTCAGCATCGCTCAAACCGCTGGAAGCTTCAATTCTGATATTCTGTGATTTTCCAGTGGCTTTATCTTTGGCCGAAACATTGAGAATACCATTGGCATCAATATCAAACATAACCTCAATTTGAGGAATCCCACGTGGTGATGGTGGGATGCCATCAAGGTGGAATCGTCCGATGGTTCTGTTGTCCCTGGCCATAGGCCTTTCCCCTTGCAGGATGTGAATTTCTACAGAGGTCTGATTATCGGCAGCAGTAGAAAAAGTTTCTGTCTTTTTGGTTGGGATGGTTGTGTTGGACTCGATGAGCCTGGTCATTACGCCACCCATTGTTTCAATACCCAGCGAAAGGGGAGTAACGTCAAGAAGAAGTACATCTTTGATTTCGCCGCTCAAAACCGCTCCCTGAATGGCTGCTCCCAAAGCAACTACCTCGTCGGGGTTTACCCCCCTGGAAGGTTTTCTCTCAAAAAATTTCTCCACTACCTCCTGTA
The DNA here is from genome assembly GCA_007694165.1 of Bacteroidota bacterium. GTDB lineage: Bacteria > Bacteroidota > Bacteroidia > Bacteroidales > UBA7960 > SKVR01. The sequence continues at coordinate 7,576 of RECE01000167.1, read as the reverse complement.
TCGCAGGAATACGGGTTGAACCACCCACAAGAATCACCTCGTCAATGTCTGAAGGCTTCAGGCCGGCATCACTGAGAGCTTTCTTGCAAGGTTCCAGGGTAGCCTGGATGAGTTTGTCACTCAACTGTTCGAACTTACTTCTGCTTAGGGTACGAACAAGGTGCTTGGGTATGCCATCTACAGGCATAATATAAGGCAGGTTGATTTCAGTTGAAGTTGAGCTCGAGAGTTCAATCTTTGCCTTCTCTGCTGCTTCTTTAAGACGCTGCATTGCCATAGGGTCCTTGCGAAGGTCAATATTCTCATCCTTGATAAATTCCTCAGCCAGCCAGTCGATAACAACATTATCAAAATCATCACCTCCAAGGTGCGTATCACCATGGGTTGATTTTACCTCGAATACGCCGTCGCCCAATTCCAGAACTGAAATGTCGAATGTACCGCCGCCAAGGTCGAATACTGCGATTTTTATATCTCTGTCTTTCTTGTCGAGTCCATAAGCAAGCGATGCTGCAGTAGGTTCGTTAATAATTCTTCTTACCTTAAGACCGGCAATCTCCCCGGCTTCTTTGGTGGCTTGCCTTTGAGAATCGTTAAAATAAGCAGGTACTGTAATTACAGCTTCCGTTACTTCCTGACCCAGGTAATCCTCGGCAGTTTTCTTCATTTTCTGCAAAACCATGGCAGATATTTCCTGGGGAGTAAACATCCTGTCATCAATCTTTACCCTTGGGGTTGAATTGTCGCCTTTGGCAACTTCATAAGAAACTCTTGATCTGTCAGAGGAGGTGGATTCAAAAGTTTCACCCATAAAACGTTTGATTGAGGAAACGGTTTTTCGGGGGTTTATGATGGCCTGTCTTTTAGCTGGATCACCAACTTTTCTCTCTCCGTTTTCTGTAAAAGCTACAATGGAGGGTGTGGTACGGCGTCCCTCGCTATTGGGGATAACTACCGGCTCATTACCTTCCATTACGGCAACACATGAATTGGTTGTTCCTAAGTCTATTCCTATTATTTTACCCATTGTTATGTTATGTTTTATTATTTGAATTGCGTATTTTCTTTATTGCCCATTGCATTTCAATGATTGTGCCAACCAGGAAATAATCTCTTTTAGAGTAATTCTGGCATCCCTGATTATGGGTAAGATTGCTGTAAGTTTTTGGTGATTACTTCTTCAGGTGCTGACAATGAGATGTTTGGGCTGAAAAGATCTGCATTTTCTTCCTCTGAAGTGAAAAGAGTAAAATGGAAAGTTTTGTGACAGCCGGGTGACAAAAAGACAGTCGTTAAAATTCTGCTATCAGTTTGATGTTGATCAAGCGGGAAGTGAGGAAGTTGGGGATTGCATAATAATCGTTGGAAACATCCTTAATCCACAAGTAGCTTATGGTATTGTTGATTTCCAGCAGGTTAAAGACCTCAGCCGCAATCCACATGGAGTTGATGTGCCTGAGAGGGTTTCTGTCTCCGAAACTGCTTTGGGTGCCAATGAGTTCTTTGGAAAATCCAATGTCCACCCGTCGGTAGGGGGGCATATATACAGGATTGCGGAACTTCTGGCTCGATGGTGGAGAAATGGGTAATCCACTGCCATAAATCAATGCCAGGTTTACCTTATAGGTAGGATTGCGCGGGAGAAAGTCCTGGAAAAATATACTAAAGGCAAATCTTTGGTCGGTGGGTCTTGGCATATAGCCCAGCGGAACCTGATTTCCTTCGCTATCCAGATAATACGTCCCTTCAATTATTTCACGGGTTTGCATTACCGAGAGGCTGGCCCAGGATTCCACTCCGGGAACAAACTCCCCGTTGAGTTTCATGTCAATGCCGGTGCCATACCCTTTTGCATTGTTATTGGCATAATAGCGTATCCTTACATTATCCAGTTCATAAGGGATGAGATTTTTAAACTGTTTGTAATAGATCTCTCCTGTGTATTTAAAAGGCCTGTCCCAGAATTGCATGTTGTATTCTGCTCCCAGCACTATCTGTCTGCTCTCCTGGGCTTTTATGTCCGGGTTAAGGTTGCCCTGGAAGTCTCTTAATTCCTTGTAGAAAGGAGGTTGATGGTACAACCCGCCTGAGGCCCGCAAGACCATTCTGGGTGCCCATACGGGCTTGTAAAGAAGCGTAGCCCTGGGAGAAACGAGCCATTGGTTGTTGTAACTCCAGTAATTGCTTCTCACCCCGGCAGTGAAAATATACCTGCCATGGTTACTGCCAAATTCCCATGAGTTTTGTACAAAACCTGAAATGCGGCTTGACTGCATGAAAATCTGTGTGTTTACAGTGTCCTGCAGTAGAATGAAATCAGCAGGATGGCGGGGGAGTGCATATCCGGCAGAATCAACCATGGTCCATTCACTCAGTCGGTCGTAAATATCTTCATATTGGTATTTAACCCCCCATTTAAGAGTGTTATCCTGGGTTGCAATCTCTCCCTTGTGCTCAATATTCCATACAATGGCGTTGAGGTAGTTTCTGGCATGGTTATGAAAGGAGCCTGCACCAAGAGGAGTTCCAACTGGTTGTCCGAATTCCGATGAACCCAAAGATGTCTCGACCCTTTCAAGAAGGTATCTTCCTTTGATATCAAAATTTTCCGTTTCGTCGGTTTGAAATACAGAAGTAATAAGCTGAAATTTTTGCCCCTCCTCCGGCTGGTAGTTCAAAGAGAGTGCTCCGAGAGCAGTCAGAAAAAGGTCTCTCTCCTGACCTTCGAACAATACCGTAAATTGTCGCACTTCCTCAAAAACACTACCAAACCGGGTTTCCCGTCGCTCGGGCCTGAAGAGGTATTGATTTCTTGAATAATTTCCCAGGAAGCTTAAATCCCATTCGCAGTTGAAACTATAATTCACAAGGGTCTGCACATCGGTAAACTCAGGCTTGTAGTCTCCCTGCGTGTCAAGGGTACCCAGCAGGTATTGGTTGGATTTGTGTCGTACACCAAATAAATAGGTTAGTCTTTTATCGGCCAGCGCATCCTCTATATGCAGAGATCCTTCCAGCAGGCTCATGTAAAATGATCCACGGAATTCAGTAGGGGTTTTGTAGGTGATATCCAGAACTGAGGCCATTTTGTCTCCATATTGGGCATCAAATCCGCCGGCTGAAAATGATATGGATGACACCAGGTTGGAGTTGACAAAACTGAGGCCTTCCTGCTGGCCTGATCTGACAAGGAAGGGGCGGTATATTTCTATTCCGTTTACGTAAACAAGATTTTCATCAAAATTTCCTCCCCTTACAGAATACTGGGAGGATAGCTCACTGGAGGAGCTTACTCCGGGCATGGTTTTCAGCAGGTTTTCCACTCCGCTGCCCGGGCCGGGTATCAGGGTGGCCAGGCGTGGGTCAATTTTGATATACTGGCTCGAAATAATTTGTTTGTCAGTAACTTCCACATCAGGCAAGGTGGTGCTCAATGGGGTCAGGTAAACATTCATGTTTCTTTTTTCTCCTGCACTGAGCTCTACCTCAAAGCGCCGCTGTTCATATCCAAGGTAGGCGAATATCACAGTGTGTTTTACCTCTGGAGCAACCCGCAAGGAAAAAGAACCATCGGCACGGGTGGTGGTACCCATTGTAGTGCCTTGTATGGCAACATTTACAAATTCCAGCGGCAACTCATTGTAGTCTTTTACAAATCCTTCAATAATAGTGTTTTGTGAATAAAGGCTGAAGGATACCCATCCGGATAGCACAAAAAGAAGAATAGTAAAAGATTGCCTCACAATATGGATGAAATATTTGAAGGTTTGGACAAAAAAAAATGCGGCACAAAAATAGCAAATTAAAAGCTAACTGCGCTACAATTATCTGTTTGCACAGTGGTAGTTTTAATAACTGAAAAATATTTTAAATATTGTTTGTGGGAATGATTCAATCATTTCTTTTGAACCGGCCTTCTCGCCATGCCTGAATAAACTGGCCCCAGGCAAAGGGGTCAAAGATGCGCATGGGGGGGCGCTGTCCTGCATAATAGAGCCTTTCTCCATGCTGGTTGGTCATGTTGCGGAAATTGGAATACCCATCCAGAGGCATCTTCTCTAATCGTTCGCGCATTTCGGCCCTCTCCAGGTTTCTCATGGCCCTGTCAAAATCGTCATCGGGTATTTCGGTGTTGAGAAACGCATATCTGAATTGTTCCCTTGTTGGCCAGGGGTAGATAACTGTTTCAGGAAGATGGATAGTGTCTGTGGTCATTAACTGTATGGTCGAATACCGTGAAGAAGTAAGGGTGTCGGGCACCACATACAATACTTCCTTGAATCCAATGGAGCTAAACTGAAGGGTGTCTCGTTCTCTTACCGTTATGGAAAAGAACCCGTGAAAATCGGATATGGTCCCTCTGCGCGTATTTTTTACCCTGATAGTGGTATATGGCACCGGCTTCAGGCTGTCTCCTGTCATTACAAGTCCGCTGAATTGAATTACATTCCGTGCCTGAGGCTGTTCAGAACCTGATAACCGGCTGAATATTAATACTCCGGAAAACAGAAACAAAATGTACAGTGTATACTTCATATAACTTTGCATGACAGAGATGTGCGTTGATGTGTAGTATTCTTAGTTTGGATTTTGTTGAAAAATATAAGCAATTTCAGGTGCAGGGTGCAATTGTAAGCGAAACCCTAAAAATACATATAAACATTACAAAACCATAATCATGGTAAACAAGTATCAGGGCTTTTGTAATTAATTAACAGCCCTGTCTGTCAATTGTTTCCAAACAAAAAAAGCTGCAAACCTGAGGTAAGCAGCTTCATTTATAAGATTGTCAATTCATTAGGCTTTTAAATGTCCTTTTGCTTCTGCATTTTTCAATGCTGCTTTGATACCAATCCTGTTGATAATGCGAATCGCTTTAGAAGAAACTTTAAGGGTAACCCAACGATCCTCTTCAGGAATGAAAAATCTTTTTACCTGAAGGTTAGGCAAAAATCTTCTTTTGGTTTTAATATTTGAGTGGGATACACGATTACCTGTAATAGGTTTTTTTCCGGTTATTTGACAAATTCGTGACATCTTTTGAAAATATTTTAGATTTTGAATACGAAACTACAATGCTATTTTTTAGGGAGTGCAAAGTACGGCAATATTTTTTTTAATGACAAATGTTTTTTTGATTTTTTCTTATTGTCTTGTCGGAAACCATCCGATAATAATTATTAGGTTTGCCTGCTAAATGCGAATTATTTTTTATCGAACAAATGTATGGAAAAAATCAATAACTATTTTGAAGGACTGTTTGAGCAAATGGGGCTGGCTGATCCGGTGGCGATGCCCCTAAAAGCATTCGTGTTTATTCTCATGCTTATTTTGCTAAGTGTTCTGGCCAACTGGATTGCCAAACAGTTTATTCTGGTTATAGTAAGACGACTGGTGAGCAAAAGCAAAACCCAGTGGGATGATGTGATGCTGGAGAAAAAGGTCTTTCACCGCTTGTCGCATCTTGCCCCCGTAATGGTAATTTATTGGATAGGGCCTTCATTTATGGCAGAATTTCCCCGGATGGTATCATACACCTACCTTGCTACCGACCTTTACATCATATTTATGGTCCTGATCATTTTTTATGCCTTGCTCGATTCGGTGGGGGGCATCTATGACAGGTACGAAGTATCCAGAACCAAACCCATAAAAAGTTATCTTCAGATTACAAAACTTATCGCGGGGATGATAGTTGCCATATTTGCCCTGTCAATTATTCTCAATAAATCTCCTCTCTATTTCTTTACCGGCCTGGGTGCTGTTACGGCTATTTTGCTGCTGGTTTTCAAAGATACCATATTGGGTTTTGTGGCCGGGGTGCAGGTTACTACCAACAACCTTGTGCAAATTGGCGACTGGATTGAGATGCCCAGGTATGGTGCCGACGGCGACGTTTTTGAGATTGGTTTGCATACCGTAATGATCCGCAATTTTGACAGAACGATTACTTCTATTCCCACTTACGCGCTGGTTTCGGAGTCTTTTAAAAACTGGAGAGGGATGGTGCAGACAGGGGGGAGAAGGATTATGCGCGATGTCTACATAGATATCAATACCATAAAATTTTGTGATGAGAAGATGCTGGAGAAATTTGAATCGGTATACCTGCTCAAAGATTATATATGCCAGAAGAAGAAAGAAATTGAAGAATACAACCGTAAGAACGATTTTGAAACAGGCATTCCGGCCAATGGTCGCAGAATGACAAACATTGGTACTTTCAGAGCCTACATTACAAGATACCTGCAAAAGCATCCCAAAATTCACCCTGAACTTATATGCATGGTAAGGCAAATGCCTCCGGGTGAAAAAGGGGTGGCATTGCAGATTTATGCTTTTACCAACGATATTAACTGGATCAACTATGAAGGAATCCAGGCCGATATTTTCGACCATATTCTCTCAGTAATTTCCTTTTTTGAGTTGAAGGTGTTCCAGTTTCCGGCTGAACTGAATGTGAAAATTGAAGGAGGGCAGTCGCAGAAATCAACTGACCTGGCTATTGAGAATTAGGTTTTCTTCCTCAACTTCGGGTCTGTGGATTTTTGATAGTACTTTTACTCCCTGTTTTTATCAGGTTGCAAAATACTTGGTTTATTGCTAATTTTATAGAGGAAATAGCAAGTGCGTTGTTTTGTTAACCTGTTTACTGATAGCATTAAGACCCTGATTTTGAGCAATTATTATCAAATACTTGGAGTGTCGCATTTTGCCAGTGCCAGTGATTTGCGCAAGGCCTTCAGGGAAAAAGCAAAGTGCTTTCACCCTGATGTAAACCATAGTGCCTCTGCGGCAAGAGAATTCAAAAGAGTTAATGAAGCTTACCAGGTACTCAAGGATTCGGAAAAACGACGGATATATGATATGCGGCTGCACAATGGTTATCCCTCCCAAAAGGTTTATTACAGACCCGGTAAAGTAAAATACAGAGCCAGGGGAGACCGATACGCTCATTATGACACACGTGAGCAGATGGATACCCGGTTTGAAATATTCGAAAAATATTTTGATGTAGTCCTTTTTGTTACCCTACTTTTTGTGGGGTTCTTTGGCCTTTTTTATGGACTTTATCGTTTGCTCATAAACCCATCCGAAGATCTCAATCCTTTTCCGGGCATTATAATGGGGGTTTTATTTACGGGGCTGATACTTTTCTTCTGGCGCACCAAAGACAAATATTTCAAGGGGTAATCTGTTCATCTGTATTCCATGTTTCCCATGCTTTTTCTGCCTGCTGTTCAAGCATATACAGTCCATTGATAACTTTACATCCGCGACCTTTTGCTTTTCTGAGAAATGCAGTTTCAGCCGGATTGTAAATCAAATCAAAAAATGTATGTTTTTTCTCTGCCGTATCATAGGGAAGGGGAGGGTATTCATCGATGTTGGGATGCATCCCCAGGGGAGTAGTGTTGATGATAAGCTCAAAACCGGAAATGGAGCTTTTATTTAAATCATCCCAGGAGACAGTATTTTCGCTTGCTGGCTTTCTGGAAACAAATGTAATTTGGCAGCCATGTTTTTTCAGCACCCATTCTGCGGCTTTTGAGGCTCCCCCTGTGCCAAGGATCAG
>RECE01000373.1 GCA_007694165.1 Bacteroidota bacterium | reverse complement strand
AATGGAAGAAAAGATAGTGAAACATCCCTTGCACGGCTTCAGCAGCAAGTACGACGGAAAATCCCTCGTCACCTACCTTTACAGCGAAAAGCCCCAAACCTTTACCCACAAAGAGCCAGAAGAGCAACCCGAAGATGAATTAAAGGAAATCTGGGTGCGAAGTTTTGTGAAATTCTTCGAAGCTCCCATCGATTGGTATTTCAATCACGTGCTGGGTATAAAATACGAAGAGGACGATGATACACTGGAAGAGACGGAGTTGTTTGGGTTGGATTATTTGCAGCAATGGATAATCAAAAATGAATTTCTGGATTATGAAGGTGATTTGAACACCTTCATTGACAAAGGGATTAAAGAGGGTCGGTTGCCTCTGAAAAATCTTGGAGCTGTCACAGCAGAAACCCTTCAGGAGGATGTGCAACCCATCAGGGATATGTTCAACCAGAAACGGGGAAGCCTCCCGCAAAAATCCATTCCAATTGATCTGGAGGGAGAAAACTGGCGAATTGCAGGTGTCGTTGACAATGTATTTGGCAGCACGTTGATCGATTATACTTTTTCTGACAATATAAAGTACGAACTGAGAGCCAACCTGAAAACCCTGCTGCTTAGTGCCCAGGGAGCCATCAGCGCTTCCATGCTTATAGACAGCGGGGGAGAAGCGATACCCTTGCGTGTGCTGGAAAAAGAGGAAGCCCTCAGGAAGTTGGATTTGTTAATGGGATATTTGCGGAAAGGGATGCAAAGCCCGTTGAAATTTACGCTTAAAGCTACAGTAAAGCCTAAGAAGGGAGAGTTGACCCGGGAAAAAGTAACCAAAGCTATGCGGGACGAAGCGTATCCCAATTATCGTAGCCCCATGCCTCCCAATAAGTATCTGCAAGTGTTGTGGGAAGAAGGGTATTTTGATGATTTTGATGACAACGACCTGCAAGAACTTCTAAACCTGTCCCAATTGTTAAACCTGTAAACCCGGCAACCCATCATGACATCATTTAACGTGAAAACAGTAGAGTTGAGCGGCTCAAATCTCATCGAAGCCAGCGCCGGTACCGGCAAGACCTGGTCTGTATCCATACTGGTCCTGAGGATGATCCTGGAAAAGGAAGTACCCATTGAAAAGATATTGATGGTAACCTTTACCAAGGCCGCTGTTGCCGAGCTGGAAGCCCGCATCCGGGATTTTGTAAGGCAGGCATACAAGCATGTGAGGCATGAAAAAATATCCAATACTGCCATTGTTGAAGTAGTGGGAAGTCCCAACACCCATAAGCTATCCCTGCTGAAAAAAGCGGTACAGTCGCTCGACAGGTTGTCGGTGATGACCATTCATAGCTTTTGCCAGGAGATGATCCGCAACAATCCCTTCGAATCCGGTCAGTCGTTCGAAAGCGAAATGATGACCGATTCGGGCAGTTTGGTGGAATATTTTGTGAACGAGGCATGGCGCAAAGAGATCAATACCCTTGAAGACAAAAACGTATTTAAACATATCCACAATTCCCTGTCCAGGGAAGACCTGATGGCTGTGGTGACAAAGGTTTTGGGCGACAGAGTTTATGTGTATCCGGCGGTTGACAAGGAAAAGACTGAGAATGAGCTCAAAGCACATATTGACAGGTATGAGCAGGCCTGGGAGTCTTATGTTCGTCACATCCAGGATAACTGGGATGAGATAGCTTCAAGAGCCTTCAAAAGCTATGCCCTCAGATTTATCAATGATAATAATGCACCGCAGCTTTTTATACAAGCTTTTTTTGATAAATGCTACAGTCCTCCGGGCTATTTCAGTGATTATTTCCAAACAGAACTGACCCTTGCCCAAAATGTTATCCAGTTGCGCGAGCAGATAGATGAATTGACCCACCAGTTCAAGTGCGATTTCTATGGCAGGGTTATTCAACACATTAAAAACCAGGTAGAACGCAACAAGGAAAGAAAAAACATCATCACTTTCGACGATCTGATCTCTTCCCTTCACAAAGCGGTGATGAACCGAACCATCAACCACGTGGCGCTCAATACATTTGATGCGGTATTTATTGATGAATTCCAGGATACCGACAAAAAGCAATACGAAATATTTCATACCCTGTTTGCAGGAAAAGCCGGAAAAATCCTGTTTTACATCGGCGACCCCAAGCAGTCTATTTATGGATGGCGAAAGGCAGACATTGTTACCTACAAGAAAGCCAAAAACGAGGTGGACGCCATCCACACCATGAATGATAACTTCCGTTCCACAGCCCGGCTTATAGATGCGCTCAATACGTTCATCGGGATAGAAGATCCATTCTACGATGAAGAAATACAATATCAAAAGGTAGGAAAAGGAAAGATAAACCTGGGTGAATTTACCGAAAGCGGTGAGCCTGTTTTGCCCCTGGCTATCAATTCTTTTGAGAAGAATGATTACGTTGTGGATTTTGTAAAAACCGAAATTCTGCGCTTGCTCACCACTCCTGAAGTGCACATCAACGGCAAACCCATTAAACCATCTGATATTGCAGTGCTGGTGCGGGGCCATTACCAGGCAGAAAGCATTAAGGAGGCCTTGTCTGCGGCAGATATCCCGTCGGTTACGGTGGACGATGCCTCTGTTTTTTTATCCGATGAAGCACTATGGATGAAAAATCTTATGGAAACGGTGATGCAACCCCGAAGAGGTTCGTTGAATAAACTCCTGCTAAATCCACGATTTGGCTTTGACAGGTGCAAAGTGGAAAACCTTAACAATGACGAACATCTTGAGATTTTCCGGAGATTCAAGACGGAATGGAAGGGTAACGGCATCTACAACATGATATTCTCTTTTTTTGGCACCTACAATGTAATTGAGCATTGCATGAAAATGGGGCTGAACGGGCAGAGAAGCTTATCCAACTTCCTTCAATTGGCTGAACTGTTGCACCACAGGGAGCAAAAAACCAAATTCTCGCCTGAGGAACTTATCAGCTGGATCAACCGGCAAAAAGATGAACATTCCGAAGAGCATGAGCAGCGCATCGAAAGTGAAGATGATGCGGTTAGGATTTCTACCATCCACAAGTCCAAAGGGCTTACCTATAAGGTGGTTTTTGCTCCGTTCCTGGATTTGAAGGTAAAGGAAGATGTTTCCCTGTTTGATTTCAGGGACGAAGAGGGATACAAGTTTACCCACAGACTCTCTCCGGAGCAGGAAACGCTCTGGCGCGACCAGCAGGAGCAGGAGAATCGGCGCCTGTTGTATGTAGCTCTAACCCGTGCGCAATACAAAACATACATCTGCGAAAATCATTATAAAAAAGAAACATCCCTCAAACCGTTCCTGAAGTCAGAAAGTCCGTTGTTTGAAGTGGACGTTGTAAGGGAAGCCCCAAAACTGCAGTATAAAACTGAAAAAGGGAGTGATGTATTCGCTCCCGGCACCCTTACAATTACCTTCGAAGATATCAGGCCCACCTTTGGCATTCATAGCTTCAGCGGGCTGAACAGCCGCCAGCATTCAACTCTTTTCCAGGCAGAGCAGCTGGAAAACGCCTACGACCACTTCATCTTCCAGCAATTCCCCCGGGGTGCCACCGCCGGAAATGCCCTCCACAGCATCTTCGAGCGATTGCACTTCGACCAGCCCGAGACCTGGGAACAAACCCTGCTGGATGCGGTAGCATACTATCCCACCATCCTTAATAAGGACGGTTTGCACCATTTCCAAAACCTGGTACAACATACCATGGAAGCGGAAATCTCACTGAACGGGGAAAGCTTCCGGCTGGGCCAAATACCCGAAAAACAAAAACTGCCCGAGCTGCAGTTCAACTTCTCCATTAAGGACAATGTCAGCAAAGAGGCGATTAACCAGATCCTTGGCGAGGAAGCCGAACTGGCAGGCGATGCCACCCTGCAGGGCCTCATGACCGGCTTCGTGGACCTGCTCTTCCTGCACAACAACAAATACTATATCCTCGACTGGAAATCCAACTACCTGGGCAACACCCCGGAAGATTACAGCCCGCAAGCCCTGGACATAGCCATGAAAGCCAGCAATTATACCCTGCAATATCTTATCTATACTGTGGCGGTAAAGCGCTGGCTGGAAAGCCGGTTGCAGGGTTTTGACTATGAAAGGGATTTTGGCGGTGTTATCTACTTATACCTGCGCGGCATACGTCAGGGAAAAGATACCGGAATTTTTATCGATAAACCCGCCAAAGCACTTATGGATCAATTGGAGGATTTATTGGTGTGAGGCAGAAACCCAATAGTTGAGGAATCCTCTGTAGATCCTGAAGGTTTTCAAAACCTTCGGGGTTTGAGTCCAGCTGTAACGGTTTTATTTAGCAAAAAATGCATAGAAAATCGACTTTTATTCGGTTATGTGTGCAAAGATTGCTATATCCGTCCACATACGACATGTTTTGGCGTAGCAGCATAATACTTTTGTGGTAGATTTTACCCTAATCTCTTATGGAATAAAAACAACAAAAAAACACAACAAACACCTATGTTTATCTGAAAATAATTCTCTATATTTATTGCCGGCGGAAACGGAAAGAAATAAGATAAGGAAGGGCAAGACACTCGTTATCCACCGTATCCGGCTGATTGTTAAAGGAAGACAAAATTACATAAGGGAGGAATACGTATGCAAATTATCAAATTATTGAATAGTAAACACGGAAAACGGAGTAAACATCACCCGCATAAGTACCTTCAAAGGCCTGGAAGCCGATAGGGTTTTCATGGCCGATACCGACAAAATGGAAACCCGCGACAAAAAGGTGATATACACCCACGCGAGCAGGGCGAAGTTGTGGCTGAGGGTGATGGGGAAGAGAATTCGTAAATTTGATTAGTGATAATTACAAAACAATATGATTGCAAAAACATGCCCGACAAAATGAAAAACGAAATTGTTTTATACCGGCCAGATGAGATAACTGAACATATTGAAGTAAGAATTGATGAGCAGACTGTATGGTTAACTCAAGAACAACTGGTACAACTATTTCAACGAGATCAATCGGTAATATCACGGCACATCCGAAATATTTTTAAGGAGGGAGAATTAGAAGAAAAAAGCAATATGCAAAAAATGCATATTCCTAATTCAGATAAACCTGTGACTTTCTATAATCTTGATGTGATAATCTCTGTTGGCTATCGCGTAAAATCAAAACAAGGCACCCAATTCCGTATATGGGCAACTAATGTATTGCGTGACTATTTGCTAAAAGGTTATGCTGTGAACCAACGAATGGATAGGATAGAAAATAACTATGAAAACCTATCCAGGGAGGTTAGCAAGA
>RECE01000072.1 GCA_007694165.1 Bacteroidota bacterium | reverse complement strand
CCAGATTGTGCGAAATGTTGCGCACTTCAGAGAAAGCTTCATCAACACTCCTCATCACAGCATTTAGCAATTCCGTTCTTCTTGGTTCGGCAATATCCTTCTTTTTTTGCAACACGCTCACATTAAGCCCGGCAACAGAAAGCAACTGTCCAAGGCCGTCATGCAATTCCTGTCCGATACGCTTGCGCTCCTGGATTTCTGCTTCTACTGCGGCATGCGACTTTTTCTCGGTAAGCTCTATGATGGTTTGCTGCAACTTTACTCTTTGCCGGTTGCGATGGTTTAGGTAAATGAAATACAAACCGGTAATGGCAAGTATGAAAACCAAAACTGCAAACCAAAGCAAGTTGTTCTTTTTGCTGATGGCCAGCTCCTTGCGTTCCAGCTCCAGTTGCTGCAGCTGGTTGGTTTGGCTGAGTGAGCTCAATTCCAGGTTATGTACCTGGTGAACAATGGTCTGGTTCAGAAGCTCCTCTTTCAATTGGTGAAAGCGTTTGTGGTAATCCAGTCCCTCCTGGTAATTGCCGGTGCGTTCGTGTATTTCAGACAGGGTTTGGTAGCATTCGTATTCAAGGACTCTGTTCTTGATGTTGATAGCAATTTGGAGGGCATCTTCTGCATAATTGAGCGCTTTTAAATGCTGGTTTTCATGCATATAAATGTTTGACAACCCAATGAAAGCATTGGCTTTTACAAAAGGCTGACGGATTTTGTCGGCGATAGAGATGGTTTGCTGGAAATGAAAAACAGCTTTTTCCAGAGAGTCCTGTTGCTGATATACTGTAGCCATTCCCTGATGAGCAACCGAAAGACCAAAGGTATTGGCCGAATGGGTTGCCAGTATGGATGCCTCATGAAAATACCCAAGAGCCTCATCCAGTTGATTGTCTTTTACAAAAACAGAGCCTATATTGTTAAGGGTTGCTGTTATTCCCACGCTGTCGCCGGCAATAGTAAAGCCTTCGCGGGCCAGTCTGAAATTCTCCAGAGCACGATCTGAGTTGTTGAGTTCACGAAACAAAAGCCCGATATTGTTTCTGGTGCTGGAAATGTTTCTGGGTTGATCAAGTGACTCATATTTGTTAAGGGCCTGCAGAAAATAATCATAGGCGTCTTTGTAGTTGCCGGTGTTGAGATGGGCAATTCCTATGTTGTTGTATAGGTTGGCTGTACGGGTGCTGTCTTTTAATTGGAGTGAATAGGAAAGGGCATCATGGTAGTAGCCGAGAGCATCGCTATAGTTGGCTTGCAAATGGTGAGAGGTTCCCACAAGATTCAGAAACCGGATACGGGTATCCAGTTGATCTGTACGAAGTTGTTCTATGGCATCCAGGGCAATGGATCGGGCACTGTCAGGGCTGAAGTATAATACTACAGTGGCCGATCGGAGCAAACTGTCAAACAAATCGCTCCTTGACGCACTCTCATTTGGGGAAGAATCGGCTTTCATCAGTATTGTGTTTTCAGCCCGGGCAGTTATAGCGTGGGAAAACAATAAGCACATCATAGCTGCCAACAAAATTTTGCTGATCTTCCGGTTTAGGGTTTGGGTTAAATACGGGACTAACATAAGGATATGGCTTTTAGCTTTGAATAGCTCCTTTGCCGGAAGTTACCGGAAGCGGAGCCTGTTTTTTGTGCAAAGCTTTTCTCTATTTGACTCCCTTGAACGGTTTTTGCAGACAAATGCTCAGGCACTCGAAACAATCAACAAAACGGCCTTTTAAACTTCCTTGAGCAAAACAGGCTTTCTTTAAGATTTCCGGTTTGTTATATTCTCCGATGACTGAAATCCTTTACAAAAGTATTCATTAAAACCATGATTATGAACGGAAATCAGTATAGGGCCGCTAAAATAGGTGCCACTACTTAAACAATTTTAAGGAAACAATTGATGCCAGCACGAATACTTTTTTCCCTTCGTGTTTCATAGATTTGCAGTATCCATTCCTTTAGAGGTCTCGTTTGTTTTTTGGTTCCGGATTTACTGAAGGGGTAATCAAGCCTAGGTCCATTATTACAAATCAGCATCCGGAAACAAATGCTGATTGAAATTAATTCAATATCTATATACTAATACCTGAAACATGAATAAAATTAAACTACTATTTTCTGTATTACTTTTAGGGATCGTAACGTCCTTTTCCTGCATGGGTCAATTGTCTGGCATAAGAACCATTGGAGGAGATGCTCCCGACTACACCACATTTGAAGCTGCCATCAGTGACCTTAATGTTCAGGGCGTGGGTCCCGGCGGGTTAACCTTCCTGGTTAGGTCCGGTACCTACAATGAGAGCCACAGCCTAAGCATTACCGATATAAATACTGAAGGAACTTCTTTCGTTCTTTTTCAGCCTGACGAAGATGCTGAGGTGGTTGTCAATTTTGATTTGCCCAATTTTGCATGGGGGTTCCGAATCGAAAACTCTAAAAAAATCACCTTTTCCGGCGTGCCTTATAATTCTTCAGACCAGGGAGTGCAGGCCATGACCATCAATGGAAACAGAATTGAGCAAGATGACCAGTTTTTTACGGTTTATATCTCCAATGGTTCTGAAGATTCCGGGTTTGCAAACCTTGTAATCACTCATGAGGACAATCACTCACGCACTGGATTCTCATTGCCGGTTTATTTTTCTACCTACAACGTAGAAACTCCCCAGAAAGGGATGCGCAATCTTTTTGTGAGAAATTGCCTGATAATTGGGGGAAATACTTACGGAATTTTTCTGGATGGAGACCCCGATAAAAAGGTGATCAATACCAAAATTATTGGCAATGAAATCAAAGACTTTGCCCGTTTTGGTGTAGTTCTGCAAAGCAACGCGGATAGCACGCTCATTGATGGCAATGAAATCTATCAGGTCAGGGAGGGGCGCAGTGCCGTATATGGAATTAATTTAGGTGGGTTGAACCATTATACTACCATTTCCAATAATTATATCCACAGTTTGATTCCTGGTGAGCTGGCCGGATTGAGAGGGATTCAGCTTAATACTGGTAGTACCCATAACACCATTTATAACAATGCTATTCATGTAATTCCTGCTGAAACCCATAATGCTTCTTATGGTTTGTATATACTTGGCGGCGACCATGCCAATAACAAAATCTATTACAACAGTATTTATATTGGAGGTCATACCACCCGCAATGTTTCTTCATATGCGTTAAGGGTGGTTAAGGATTTCAGCAATGATATACTGGTCAATAATATTTTTGTTAATGCAAGAACCGGTGGTACGGCCAATCATTATGCTATGGCTCTGAAAGCTATAACTTTTGCAGAGAGTGATTACAATTTCTTTTCTGTGATGAGTGAAGATCCCAATGACAACAGATATGTGGCAAGAATTGGTACGGGTGCCACATCTCTTGAATTAAATACATTGGCTGATTTATTGAATGCTCCGGGATATGCCCCGCGCGATGTGAACTCCCTGACTGGTGATCCACAGTGGGTGTTGCCCGAACTTAATATTTCTGCCGAAAGTCCGGTTATTGGTAGTGGTGTTCCTGTTGACTTTATAGCTTACGATATTCTGGGAAACCCCCGTAATCCTGTTGCCCCTGATATGGGGGCTTACGAATATGTGTCTTGTTTGCCTCCTGCTGAATTATTTGTACAAAACATAACCACCACCACTGCAAGTCTCAGCTGGTCGGTGCAAAGTATTCATGACCAATGGGATGTCATTTATGGTCAGGCAGATTTTGACCCCGAAACTCAAGGAATACTTCTGGAAGGAATTACCAGCCAACCTGTGCTGTTGGAAGACCTTCTCCCTGCCACTGATTATGAGGCTTATGTTAGAGCTGTTTGCGGAGAAGAGGTAACCGATTGGTCCGAACCCACATTGTTTACAACGCAGGATATGGTATATGTAATCACAGCTACTGCCGGGGAAAATGGATTTATTGAGCCTGCCGGCGAAATTGAAGTTGATAATGGTGAAGACCAGTTGTTTTCCTTTATTGCTCAGCAGGGTTATCAGGTTCATGATGTAGTTGTAGACGGCCAAAGTATAGGTGCACAGCCATCCTATCTTTTTGAAAATGTACAGCAGAATCATAGCATTCATGTTACTTTTGAGCCTGTAATCCTGACTATTACTGCAAGCGCAGGAGAGAATGGAACCATAACGCCTGCAGGGGAGGTTGAGGTTGTGTATGGTGCGGGTCAGCTGTTTACTTTTGCTGCGGATTCGGATTTCTTTATTGCCGATGTAGAAGTTGACGGAGTAAGTGTTGGTGTGGCAGAAGAATGGTTATTTGAGAATGTTACAGAAAACCATTCTATCCATGTTGCTTTCGCCCCTCATACTTATAACCTTCTGTTTGTTGTTGAAGACCAGGACGGATTGGAAATTTCAGATGCCACTGTAGAAATTGATGATGTTGTCAATCCGGAGGGAGATTACTTATTCGAAGGTTTATTGCCAGGTGTCTACGGGTACACTGTAACCCTTGCAGGTTATTTTCCTTCATCGGGGACTGTAGAAATCGTCGATCAGAATACAGAGGTTGTCGTTGTCCTTGTCAGGGATGATACTTCAGTAAGAAACCATGGTGTCCAGGTGAATGTTTACCCCAACCCTGCTTCACATTACATCATTGTTGAATCAATGCAAAAAATTGACGAACTACGTCTTATGGATTTGAATGGGAAAGTGCTGTATGTGCATAATCCGCAATCTGGAAAGCATAGTATCGATGTAAAAAGATTCAGCGCAGGTGTTTACTATCTGAACGTTGTGATTGACGGAGAGATATCCGGATATAAAATCATAGTAAATCAGTAAAAATATATCTCTGTTTTGAAAAGCCCTTGCAGCAATTGTAAGGGCTTTTCTGTTGTGCCAGGTTTCTGATTTTTCCTTAACCGGTAAGATTTCCTTCGCCATTTCAGCCTTTTATAGAATCTCGTAAATATTTTTGAAAACCTCCAAAGGATGCTTATATTTGCAATCCATTGAGTTTATAAAGATGTTTATTGGAAACAAAGAGGATGCCCGGAAATCTTACCTGGCAATTGCCGGTCCTGAGAGGAGCCCTGCTGGTCAGCGGTCCTACGTTAAACCAATCCCGCATCATTTCAGTCTCGGGATCTCCGTCCCACTCCAATAACCAATAACTCATAACCCCATAACCAACCCAACCCATGAAAAAAATTACTCCTCCACTAATTGCCTTTTTACTCCTTGCCATTGCAATGGTTTCGGCCCAGACTCCACCCATGTTCAATTACCAGGCGGTATTGCGCGATGCAGAAGGCCATCCCCTGGTTT
>RECE01000068.1 GCA_007694165.1 Bacteroidota bacterium | reverse complement strand
AAACATGGTTGGAAAATAATAAAGGGCTGATTTATGGGGCTAAAGCCCCTTTGGAGCATAGCAATTTCTCATCCGTTGGCTGAAGCCAACGGCAATGGATAAGAGTCTGCCAGGTAAATAGCTGACATATTTTCTGATTGACACACTGCTCTTATCCATTGCCGTCAGTTTCAACTGACGGCTTGGAAAGTTAAAAGTTTCAGGGGGCTTCAGCCCCGACAATAGATAAGAGTCTACAAGGTAAACAACTGACAATTTTCTAATAGACACACTGCCCTTATACATTGCCGTCAGTTTTAACTTACTGTTCAGAGATGCTAAGTAGAGCAGGGGGCTTCAGCCCCATACCGACTCAAAAGAAGTGCAATATTTAAGACTCTGAAAATAAATATCTGCTAATTGCATAAAGAAGAACAAGAGACAGATTTTTAAATACATCCAAATCATTATATTTCGCACTGCTCTTATCCATTGCCGTCAGTTTTAACTGACGGATTAGAGATGCTAAAAAGAAATGAGGGCTTTAGCCCCATTACCCATAAAAAAACCGCACTCCGGAAAAGGAGCGCGGGATATAGTTATTTAGTATTTTCAGCTATTATTTATCACTATACAAAAGCTTGTAAATCTCTTGCAAGTCGGGCGAAAGAATGATTTCAGTCCTTCGGTTTTCTGCGCGTTCCTCAGTTGTAGAATTGGGATTTAGCGGGTGAAATTCGCCTCTGCCCGAAGCTGTGATGCGCGCTGCATCAAACCCATTGTCGATGGTAAGAATTCGCACAATAGATGAAGCGCGTGCAGTACTCAGGTCCCAGTTATCTTTAAATCGTTGGGTTTTAATGGGCACATCATCGGTGTGTCCTTCAATGGCAACGGTAAAATCTTTTGAGGTGTTCAGTACTGTGGCAAGCGTTTTCAGCGCTTCTTTCCCTTTGGGGTCAACCACATCGCTGCCCGATTTGAACAGCAATTTTTCTGATAACGAAACATAAACCTTTCCATCCTTTTGATAAACATTCAATTCATCTGATTTGTAATTCATCAATGCATTGGCAATGGAATTTCTAAGGTTTTCAGTTCTGTCGGTTTGCGCCTGCATCATATCCTGAAGACTTTTTAACCGCTCAGCCTGATCCCGAATAGTCATTTTTGATTCGGAAGAGAGTTGCATTAAATCTTTTTGAATGGAAGCATACTCTTTTTTGATGGCTTCCTTTTCTTCTTTGGTTTTGATTACCAGCGCGTTGCTTTCGTTCAGCTGGCTAAGGGTTCTTTCATTTTCAATTTGCAGCTTGTCGGCCCTGGCTTCAGAAGCGTTAAACTTTTTGCTTGATACACATGAAGTAAATACCAAACCAACAAGCAAAGCAATAAAAACAGAGGAGTAAGTTGATTTTTTCATCTTTTTATAATTTTAATTTGTTTAAATAGGTAAGATGCAGTTCGCCAATAGTTTTTAGCACAGATTACGTATTCCAGAGTGAAATTGCCGTCGTCGTGAATAACATAGCATAATAATGGCTCGGTTCATCCCGATTTTTCTTAGTGATTAATAATATGGAAAGGTGCGGGTTTTTGCAATATATAGTGTTATACAATTTTGGGAAAGAGTTACATTATTCACACATACTATGGAGTTAATCCTTCTATTCAAGCGATATCTGATCAAAGGTTTAAAAGAGATATCCGGCCTATGGGTAGCAGCATCAGAAAACTGATGGAATTAAAACCGGTAAGTTATGATCTGATACCCGAAAAGCTGTCATTTGAATCCGATGGCATACAAAGGTTCAGGGATCAGGATGTGATAAATCAAATGGGATTCCTGGCTCAGGATGTTCAAAAGATTTTCCCCCAGCTTGTAAAACCACCAGATAATGAGTCTGATTTGCTTACCCCTGGATATTCGGGGTTGATACCTGCCATCGTAAATGGGATGCAGGAACAACAGGAAATTTTAGAAATCCAACTGCAGTAAATTGATGAACAGCAATCTGTTATTGAGCAGTTACTTTATAGAATTGAAAGACTGGAACAGAATCAACACCATTAGCAGGTAACGAATGTAAATGATTGGTTTCAGTGGGAAATGTTGTTTAACGCAAATATTTTTCTTAAAAAAAGGACTGCCTCACATGTGTAAAAACACTTGTAAGGCAGTCCAATGAAAGAACCCGGGAGGTATTATGTACTCCGCCTGGTTTATTTAAATGCTAGAAACGGTATCCCAAAGAAAGACCAAAGCCGGTATTTTTAATGGCCGCTTCATTGGACGAAAATCTGTTGTCTTCAGGGTTGATATTCAACATGCCAAGCTGAGAATTGAGTTGGAAAAATAATCCCACAGCAGTTTCATATCCAACAAAAACATTTCCCCCAACATCAAGGCGTTTAAAATACGTGGTTGTTAATGGATCTCCTGATTCAACCGTATTGGTGAATTCAATATCATTTTCAAATGATAAGGAACCTCCTTCATGCTTGGCTTTGCCCATTAAACCATACCCTATATAGGGCCCAAAGCCAACCATTACATATCCGGTGCCCAGCAAACCTTTGTAAACAAAATTCAAAGGCATTTCAAGATAAGAAAGGCTATAAGTGCTTGTAACGGGGCCTAAGGTGCTTTTTCCTCCTTTGGTGGAGAAAAGCAATCCGGGTTGAAAGTAGAATTCCGGTACCAGGGGTATCATCACGTTGGCTCCGATATGATATCCAATGATAATGTCGTTATCCAGGTTGTTGCCATTTACGTCTTTACCGGTAAGGTTTTGAAAATTAACACCCCCCAGCAGACCAAAGGCAGGCCCTGAACTTTGCGTGCTTTGAGCATAAGTAAATGTTGCTGAAAACATAATCATCAATGCAATAAATATTTTTCCGATTTTCATGGTTATTTTTATTAGAGTTGATTGTTAGTTGAATTATTTTGAAGCTTTCTTTTCAGCTTCGGCCTTCATTTTTTCATTGGCAGTGATAAGGAATTCTACCCTGCGGTTTTGTGCACGACCACTATCAGTGGAATTGTCATACCTTGGTGTATTTTCGCCAAATCCTCTGGTTGTAAGACGAGTAGATCTGATCCCTTTTTGAGTAAGGTAATTGGATACGGCACCGGCACGTTGAATCGACAGGTTTTGATTATAGGCTTCAGCTCCTCTGCTGTCTGTATGCCCCTGTACCTCAATGTCTGTTTCAGAATAGCTGTTGAGAACCAGAACCAGTTTGTCAAGATTTGTTTTTGCTTCAGCTGAGAGGCTTGATTGATCAAATCCAAACAATATATTGCTACTGAATTCCACAACAATGCCTTCACCTACCCGTTCAACCCTTGCGTCGGGAACGGCATTCTTGATTTCTTCGGCCTGTTTGTCCATCTCGTTGCCAATAACAGCTCCTGCAGCTCCGCCTACCGTAGCTCCAACAATGGCTCCCAGGGCTGTATTCCCGGAAGTTTTACCAATTATGGCTCCTACAGCTCCACCAGCAGCAGTGCCTACTACTGCTCCTTTTTGGGTTTTATTCCAGGAAGCACAGCCGGCAAAAATCAATAACGCTAATGAAGCGGCTATCAGACTAATTTTCAATTTTTTCATAATATCTAGTTTTAGTGATTTTTAAATGAGGTAGGTTTATATTACCAGGATTATGCAACACAAGCTTTCCCGTGGTTTTGTTTTATTATTCTTTTGTAAGTAAGATCATTTAAGTGGTAAATGATTCATCCTGTTTATGATTTCAGCAACAATTAACACCTTGTTACCTATCCATAAGAAACCAACGTACAAAACTACCTCTCTACAGGTGAAAAAGTGTTATATATATTAAGACATTTGTTACATTATTCTCACATCTCCTTTTGGTCAGATGGATGATGACGGTTCTTTAAAAGTGCATGGATTTTGGAGATGTTTTGATATTGAGTCTGCTCCGAAAGCTGGTTTTGCTAATTGGCGATGCCAAGCTTCGTTGTAGTGTTGCTACCAGATTTCAAAGCGATCATCTTTGAGGGGACATTAATAACCAGCCAGCAGCATATCGTTTACGCGCAGTCGTTTTACAGGGGGATTCCCCGATTGGAAAGCATAAAAACCGCCTTTATCATAAGGATCTGCAGATTTGAAAACAGCAAAGATATTAATGTTAATTAAATGGATGTTCGCAACCCCCATCTCCGCAACCACACTGCCACCAAAGCAATGAGTATCCGGGGTGCCAGCATCCAGGGTACAGATACCCCGATGGCAGCAAACAACAGCACATCTTCCAGGTTGGAGTGTGAAATGGCTACATGATAGTTGAGTAAATCTGCATCTTTTTTCGTGATTCGGCCTTGCTTTCTTTCTTCCATCATCACGGCCGAACCATAGGCCAGCCCCAGCGTATTGGCAACAATCCACAAAAAGGAAGTGGATGGGGGCAGTCCCATCAGTTTCAGAAGGGGGGTTAAAGGTTTGGTAAGAAGTTCGATCAGTCTGAACTCCTGAAGGATTGCCTGCAGAATCATTAACAAGACAATCAGGATGACAATCTTCAGAATCAGCCTGAAGGCCGAAATCATCCATCCGTAAAGCAGTTCGGGAATACTGGATGCACTTTCGGTAGTCGACAGAAATGCAATCTTCTGGCCCATTTCGGGCAAAACCAGGTTAAGCAGGATTGCCGCAACGAAGGCTGTTCCGATGCGAAGCGCAATCATGTGCCAGGCCTTCGAACCTGTTTTGCGCTGTATCGCGGTTTCGATAATCAGGTTATGAGAAATCAGGCTCATCACCGCGACGATGGTAATTTCTCTCATGTCCAGGCTCAACTGTGATATTACTGCAATAACCGAATAAATATTCAGCAGCATCCCGGTGATAAAAGGTAAGGCCGCTTCGCCACTCAGACCAATCAGGTTAAAAGCCGGGGTAAGATGTTGTGTTACCAGTTCAATCCAGCCATAATAATTGAGAATACTTACGGCCAGGGAAACCGGCAGGGTGATTTTTAAAATCCAGACAGCCGTTTTTATGGCCTTGGGTATAGATGCCCTGATGCATTGAGAAAGCCGGGAGAAGAAGTTTTGTAAGCCTGGCTGAATTGCCCTGGCATTGGCCGGTATTTTTCGGGTCATGTATGTAGTTTCAAAAATAAACCTTTGAGCAGAGAGATAGTTTAAAATCGGTTTCGTGAACCTTTAGGGATGGCTAACCTTGGGAAAACTATGCTTTTCTAAAACCGGCCTCTCCCTTTCAGTATTTTTTTGCAAAGGTACAAATTGAGATGGTTTCCTGACGGGCATTTTATTTCTTGCA
>RECE01000070.1 GCA_007694165.1 Bacteroidota bacterium | reverse complement strand
TCTATTTATTTTGCATTTCTTTAGTAGAGAGCATTCCGCAAGCAGCATAAATATCCTGCCCGCGCGATTTGCGAATGGTTGTGTAAAGCCCTTTGGCTTCCAGGGCCTCTTTAAACTCCGTTATTTCTTTCTCAGTGGGTGCTTCCAGGGGTGTATCGGGTATAGGGTGGAAGTACAAAAGGTTGACACGGCAGCGGATGCCATTGAGAATCCGTGCCAGCTCCTTTACGTGCCGTGGGCTGTGGTTGAGTCCCTTGAAAACAATGTATTCAAAGGAGATTCTTCGTTGCTTGCCCATGGGAAATTCCCGGATGGTTTTCAACACTTCGGGCAGGGCATATACATTCTCTATGGGCATGAGTTTTTGTCTTTCTTCCTCAAAAGGAGAATGGAGGCTCACCGCCAGGTGGCAGTTGCTGTTTTCCAGGAAAGTTTTCATGGCCGGAACAATCCCAATGGTAGAAACGGTAATGCGCTTGGGACTCATGCCAAATCCCCATTCAGCCGTGAGTACTTCCAGGCTTTGCATCACTCCCTCGAGGTTGTCGAAGGGTTCGCCCATGCCCATGTACACAATGTTGGTCAGTTGGTCGCGTTCGGGCAGGCTCTTGATCTGGTTCACTATTTCTCCGGCACTGAGTTGCCCCTGGAAACCCTGCTTGCCGGTCATGCAAAAAAGGCAACCCATCTTACATCCCACCTGCGAGGAAACACACAAAGTGCTGCGGTTGCTTTCCGGAATGTAGGCTGCTTCGATAAACTTGCCCAAATGCGAACGATACAGGTATTTTTTTGTCCCATCTACGGAGGTTTGCACTTTTACCGGTTCAGAAAGACCAAAAGTATACTGTTCCATGAGTGTTTCACGGTGAGCTTTGGAAATATTGCTCATCTGTTCAATGCTGTTGATCTCCTTCTTGTATAGCCATTCAGAAATCTGCCTGGCAGTGAATGGGGGCATCCCGGCTGCATTGACGATTTCCTGCAGTTGGCTGAGCGTTTTTCCAAAAAGTGCTTCTTTTATTTCCGGTTTTTGCATGGTAGGCTATGAGGGTTTATTATTGTAATGTATTACTGGTCAGGCTGATTTTGCCGTGTTGCGATTTTCAATCTTTCACCCGTTAAAAAAATATCTCCGAGTTGATTTTACTGAAAGGAACTCCTTTGGAGATCAATATATCGCGAACATCTACGACCATTTCGGCAATACCACAAAGATAGTAAGGAATATCGGTTTTGATGTGGGGCTGATTTTGCAGAAAATCTGTTACCCTTCCCAAAAAGCATCCATCTGCGCTTTCACGGCTACAACAAGGGTGATAGTGGGTTTTCATTTTTTCTTTAAAAAGGTCTGAAAAGTAAAGCCCTGTTTGGTCTCTGTTACCCTGAATAAGGGTTTTTCCATGGTATTGTCCGGAAAGGAGCATGGATGCAAAAGGGGCGATACCTGTTCCCGTGGCAATCCAAACCGCTTCTTCCTCTTTGCAGATAAAGTTGCCAAAGGGTTTTGTGATAAAAAGAGTGTCTCCCTTTTTGCATTTGGAAAGAGGCGGGGTGAGTAAACCGTCTTCTTTTCGGGTATACAATATCCCAATCTCATTCTGGTGGATGCCACTGGCAATGCTGTAAAGCCGAGGCACCTCTTTCTTATTGAGGGAAATGCCGATAACCTGTCCTGCCACAAAATCAAATGTTCGCGGAATGGCCAGCAGCCAGGCATTGGGGGCAATAGCAAGATTTTCTTTGACTTTTACGGGAAATATTTCTCTCATGGTAGATTTTTCTTAAAGCACTTCAGTTTGGGATTCCAGATTCAACAGGATTTTTGGGATCGTTGCTCCACTCAAACCAGCCTCCGTCAAAAACGGAAACCCGGGGCCAGCCCAGCAGCCATGCGTTGTAAAATGCCTCACTACCCCGCCAGCCAGTACCGCAGTAAAAGGCAAGATGCTTATCCGGGGTTACTCCTGCCTCCTTCCACATCTTTATGATTTCATTAAACTCACGGGTGGTATAATCCAGGTTCTGGTAGTTTTCCATACGATACGCATCGGAGCCGTTGTTCACATATACAGCTCCGGGGATTCTCCCTTTTTGTTCAATGTAATTGTATCCACTCACCTCACCAATGTATTCGGGCCAGCTACGGGTGCAGATAATATCGGCGTCGGGTGCAGCAATCATGGCTTTGGCCTCTTCCATATCCACAATTAACTGCGGGAGGGCCGGGAGGGTTGCTCCGAATTCTTTGACCGGCAGCGGTTCCGTAATTTCGGAGGTCAGAGGGAGGTTTTCCGATTCCCATGCAGCAATGCCCCCATTGAGCACCCGCACGTCTTTTACGCCGGCGTACATCATGATCAGGGCGGATCGGATAGCTCCCAGATGTCCGGCAGCACTGCCCGGAAAAGGATCATCGTTATTGGGGAAAGAGAATCGGCCATAGACAATAACGGTAGTATCAGCAGTAATGCCATGCTGTTCCAGGGCGGCTTTGAGTTCTTCGGGAGAACGGCGGTTCCAGGTCTCCGGAGATTCAAGGGTCAGCGTATCCAGGGCAATGGCACCCGGAATGTGGCCTTGCAGGTAGTCGTCATAGTTGCGGTAGTGGGCGTGGCAAACAACAAAATTTTCACCGTTTTCATAATGCGGTGGGGTGCCCCCGGCAACTAACGCACTCAGCCATGCCGGATAAACCAAGTGCTGGTATTTTTCCATTTTTTCCATGGGCAAATCGTCGTCAGCAACCCATTCATTTAAAAAGTCATGGTATAGATTGATGTCATTGTAACCGGCTTCTTCAAATCTTCGGGCCACCTGCACCATAGCATCCTTTTCATAGCCATAAAGCACTATTTTGTGATGGGGTAATATTTCTTTATGCCGCACGATTTCAATCCAGTCAATATAGCTGGCCCATTTTACCGGTAAAGTCCTTGCCCCTTTGATGTGTCCTCCTCTGGGTTCGTTGCGCAGTGGCCAGCCATTGTAGGCTTCCGTGGATCGGGTATCAATGAGTTCACATGCTTTATTTTCCATCAATTCTATTAGCTGTGCTGTGGTAACCGGTTGATAGGTTTTGTTCATAATGAGGGGTTTGTTCAATTTTAGAAATCAGTTAACAAAAAAAAGCCAGTGAACACGCCGCATGCCTTGCAATGTGTTCTGAAAGATCAATGTATGGTTCATACTTCCTCTCCGAAGCTGTCAGTCTTTATTCACAACCACTCCCTTCCAGAAGGCTATGTGGTTTTTGATTTGGCTGGCAGCCGCCTTGGGTTCGGGATAATACCACGCGGCGTTTTCATTGGTTTTACCTTCCACTTCCAGATGGTAATAGTGTGCCGTTCCTTTCCACGGACAAACTGTGGTATGATTACTGGGTTTGAAGAACTCTTTCTCAATAGAATCTTCCGGAAAATAATGATTTCCTTCCACCACTTCAGTATTGTTGCTGCTGGCGATGGTTTTGTTATTCCAAGTTGCTTGCATGTCAATTGGGTTTTAGGTTTTTATCCATAAACTATCTGTGAAGTAATTTTTGTCATCTGTAAAATTCTGGCTGACTTCAAATCCGTAATCTTTGGCAAGGTGGTGAATATCCTCATGGTTGAACTTTTGGGATAGCTCCATGAAGATGGGTTCCCATTTTCCAAAATGGATTTTTTTGTCAGGCTCATTCAGGGTAACTGTTTGTTCTTTTTTGCTTACCAGATAACTTTTCATGGCACCCGTGATGGGATTGTAGCTGGTATGATGATAAAACTGTGAAATGTCAAAGTCGGCATCCAGTTCATGATTGATGCGCAGCAGATGATTCAGGTTGAAATCCCGCGTGTGGCCTGCGGGGTCATCATAAGCATCAATGATAATATCGGGCGATTTTTTCAGGTCAAAACCGATCAGGACTTTATCTCCTTTTGCTGTCATGCGGGATAGCAATTGAAAGAATTCGGCTTGTTCGTCCGGTAAGAAATTGCCTATATTACTGCCCAGGAAAAGAACAATTTTTTTCACTCCATTCTGCTCTGACAAATCTTTCATGATGCGAAAAAAATCTCCTGCCTTTTTTGTGATTCTGATCTCTGGAAATTGCCTTTTCAGATCGACACTCAACTCGTCAAGGGCATGGTAGGAGATGTCTACGGGAGCATAGGTAAAATCCAGCTGCATATCTGTAATAGCTTGCAGCAGGATTTTGGATTTCATTCCATCTCCCGGTCCCAGCTCGATGATTTCAAAAGGACCATGGGCAGGTACCAGGGCTTTGGCAATGGAGGGTGCCTGTTCTGAAAAGATGTTGAATTCACATTTGGTGAGATAGTACTGCGGCATGCGCATAATATCCTGAAAAATCTTGCTCCCGTTTTGGTCATAAAAGTATTTGGGCAACAGATACTTGTTTTTTGCAGTCAATCCTTTTAACGTGTCCCTGGCAAAAAGGGATATCTTCTCATTTGTCAGCATTATCTGTTCTTTTTTGGTTAAAAAAAGTGAATACACCGGATATAACAAACTGATAGCGCTTTTGCTCAAATTTAATCTTGATTTTTGCAGCAAATTTTGCGTTATATCGGTTTTGTAGCTGATTTACCCGATATATCCCCTTATTTTTGCAGAAAAAAGGTCATGACGCTAAGTGTTTTTTCCGATGAACATTACATGGGCGAAGCCCTCAAGGAGGCCCAAAAAGCTTATGATGCCGATGAAGTACCTGTGGGTGCGGTCATTGTTTGTGATAATATCATCATTGCCCGTGCCCACAATCTCACAGAACGGCTCAATGATGTTACGGCCCATGCCGAGATGCAGGCATTTACCGCGGCCTCAGAATTCCTGGGCGGAAAATACCTGAAAGATTGCACCCTGTATGTCACCCTTGAGCCCTGTGTGATGTGCGCCGGCGCAGCCCAGTGGACCCAGATGGGGAAAATCGTGGTGGGTGCCATGGACGAAAAACGGGGTTTTAGCAAATATTCTTCCGGGTTGTTGCATCCCAAAACCAAGCTGATTACGGGGGTGCGCGCTGAAGAATCTGCCCGGCTGATGGTGGAGTTTTTCAGGAAGAGGAGGTAGTTTAAGGTCAGTGTTGTACCTTGCACCCAGGCCCGATGGGGCAGTAGAACAGAGGAATTTCCTATGTCACCCTATCAGGGTTAAGATGGTGGGTGCATTTCTGTATTTGCTATAATCATAACACCCCTGTCGGGGTTATGGGTGCTTTACACCACCAGCACCTCCACACCCTTTTCCCTGCATTTTGCAATCAGATTTTCCGGGGCAGCCTGGTCGGTAATG